>JBGOZE010000041.1:0-11716 GCA_041479965.1 Candidatus Nanoarchaeia archaeon
ATATCATACTATTGATATTCATACTATTAAAAGCTTACGATTAAAAACACCTGATTTAATCCAGGCTGGAAAAAGAAAAAAAACTAGAAAAAACTAAAAAAATCACTTCAGGGCTTCCTTTATCTTGCTCTTGAAGTCTTCCTCGTACATCACGCCAAGCACTCGCTCCACTTCCTTACCTTCCTTGATGAAAACCAAGGTAGGAATACTCCTTACAGCGCAGAGGGAAGCTGCTTCCTGGTTGCTGTCAACATTGACCTTGAAGAAATGAACGTCCTTGAAATCCTTGGACACTTTCTCGAATATTGGCTTCATCACCTGGCACGGCCCGCACCAGTCCGCATAGAAATCAACAACTGCCTTTCCCTGCTTTATGCTCTTCTTGAAATTATCCTCATCAAGCTCAGTCACCATGACTCACACACCTCCAACAGATTATTTGAAAATCACATCAAAAATATGATTCTTTAAAAAGATTTTGGTTAAAAAATAATCATTGGCGATGACAAAGGTGATTTCAGCTCCAGGCTCCATGGATTGTCTTTCCTGTGATGAGATGATAGGCGCTTGTGGCTGCTATTGCTCCCTGGGCTGCTGCTGTTATGCCCTGCTTAAGTATAGTATTAGTCACATCTCCGGCTGCGAAAATTCCTTTCACATTCGTGGCGCAGTGCGCATCAACCACTATCTCGTGGCCAGGGTTTATATCAACCCCTAGCTCTTTTGCAATGGCTGAGCTTGGAACACTGCCAATCTCGACAAACAATCCATCGACAGCAAGCTCATGCTTGTCCTTGTAAGGCTTGTCAAGAGTGACTTTCTCAACAAAATCCTTTCCATGGACATGGGTCACATTATAGCCGCACATTATCTCGATATGGGATTGGTCTTTCATCTGGTCTTTGACCATGGGCTCGCACCTCAAGTCATTGCCTCGGTATATCACATAAACTTTTCTTGCATGCCTTCCCAGAAGTAGAGCAGAGTGAGCAGCGCTGTTGCTGCCGCCAATAACCGCCACTGTCTTGTTCTTGTAGAAAGCTGCATCGCATGTGGCGCAGTAATGTATTCCTTTGCCATCATATTCCTTGGCTCCAGGAACATCAAGCTTCCTCCTCTCAGTGCCTGTAGCGATGATGATAGCCTTTGCCAGATGCCCATTCTGGTCCCTGGTCACAACCTTGAAATCAGATTTTTCCTTGACCACCCCAATCACTTCATTAACAAGCATCTCTGCGCCGAACTCCTTGGCCTGCTCCTCGAATTTCTGCATCAATTCAAAGCCAGGGATGCTCTTGAAGCCAGGATAGTTCTCTACCTTTGAAGAATTAACTATGGCTCCTCCTGGTTGCTTGGCGATCACAAGAGTCTTGAGATTGTACCTTGCGCAATAGATGGCTGCTGTGTAGCCAGCAAAGCCTGCCCCTAGGATTATGACATCATACATACTTGCTCACCTTTCTAAGCTCATCTGATAAAAAGAAAACAATTAAGCTGATGTTTAAAAAGTTTATTATTCATCCTCAGCAAGGTTTCCTGTTCTTGTCAGGGCTATCAGATACTTCCAGTATCCTGCCTTCCAGGTTGTTGACTAATTTTCCCTCATCCTTGACAAGGAGGCCTACTGGCTCTCCGAGCTTCATGTTAGTGAATCCTCTGCGCATCACAGCGTAGTCGAGAGTCGTGGGCTTGAAAGAATCCTCGCTATTGTAATGCTCGAACACAAAGGCTCTCTGGAAGCCGAAAAGCTTGTCCTTCTCATCCATGTATATCTTTTCCAGGGTGAACCTCAGGGACCAGGCATCATCATAAGTGAAGTTGGAAGTCTCAAGCACAGTCCTGGGCTCTTCGCAGCCTTTATCATAGCAATCAACAGGCCTCACCACCACGCATTTGTCCTTGTCATAATAGATGTAATGGGTGACGCCGTACCTTCTGAAATGCAGATAGGCGTCGCATATCTTTTCCTCGTAATGATCCCTGAATTTCTTGAAAAAAGCGTTGAGCTCTGATTGCCGTCGCTCATAAACTGCTAGAAGACTCGCGAGCCCCTGTCCAAAATGCTTTATAGTCTCTTCTCTGCTCATCCAAGCATAACACTGGCATAACTTATTTATAATCTTTTTGGAAAAACTAAAACCAAAAGCAAAACCCATAATATTTATATATCCCATGCCTGATTCAACAGCAAGAAGGAGAAGGGAATAGCATGGTCAAGCCATATGATTTCAAGCAAGTGGAAGCAGAGGTCTTGAAGCTCTGGGAAGATAAAAGTATTTACCAGAAGGTCAAGGACAAGAACAAGAGCGGCAAGCCTTTCTACTTCTTGCAAGGCCCTCCCTATACTAGCGGCAAAATCCATATTGGCCAGGCCTGGAATAATTCTATCAAGGACGTTGCTTTGCGTTACAGGAGGATGAAAGGATTGGATGTCTGGGACAGGGCTGGCTATGACATGCACGGCTTACCTGTTGAGAGGAAAGTGATGAGCCATCATAAGATGAAGTTCAAGTCAGACATTGAGAAGTTCGGTGTTGAGAAATTCATTAATGAGTGCCTCAAGTTCTCTACTGAGACAGCCCAGGGGATGAGCCAGGACTTAGCACGCCTAGGGGTGTGGATGGATTTTGATAATGCTTACATGTCTGTGAAGAACGAGTTCATAGAAGGAGAATGGTTCCTTATCAAGAAAGCCCATGAGCAGGCCAGGCTCTATGAGGGAGAGAAGACCTTGACCTGGTGCCCTAACTGCGCAACTGCCATGGCCAAGCACGAGTGCGATTACAAGGAAGTAGAGGATGACAGCATATTCATGAAGTTCAAGGTCAAAGGAAAATCAGATGAATACCTGATAATCTGGACCACGACGCCCTGGACCATCGTGTTTAACCTGGCCATCATGGTCAACCCAGACCTGGATTATGTGAAAGCCCAGGTTGGCGAAGAGAAATGGATTGTCGCTAGGGACCTGGTTGGAGTCTTCATTGGCGGAGTGGCTGACAAGAAATTCCAGGTAGTAGAAGAATTCAAGGGCTCTAAGCTTGAAGGATTAGAATACGAGCACCCGTGGGCTAGCAAGCTAGGATTCTACAAGGACCTCAAAAAGAAATCGCCCAAGGTTCACACCATAGTATTATCCTCAGAGTATGTTGACACCAGCGCAGGCACAGGCCTAGTCCACTGCGCACCTGGATGCGGGCCAGAAGACTATGAAGTAGGCTACAGGAACAACATCCCGCCATTCAACTTCCTTGACGAGCAAGGAGTATTCCCAGAAGAGGCAGGGGAATTCGCAGGCTTAATAGCAAGGAAAGAGGACAGCAAGTTCATTGAAGCGCTGAAAAAAGACGGATCATTGATTGCAATCACCAAGGTCAAGCACGATTATCCTCACTGCGAGAGATGCTCGACACAAGCCATCTTCAGGAAGACCACTCAATGGTTCTTCAAGGTAGAAGACCTGAAAGATGAGATGATGAAAGCCAACCAGGAAATCTACTGGGTGCCAAAAGCAGGCCAGAACGCATTCCACTCCTGGCTTGACAACCTAAGGGATAACAGCATAACCAAGCAGAGGTACTGGGGAACTCCTGTGCCTATCTGGCATTGCGAGAAATGCACAGCCTATGAAGTGATAGGCAGCATAAAGGAATTAGAGGAGAAAGCAGGCAAGGACAAAGTGCCTGCCAACCTGCACAAGCCATGGATAGACTCTGTGAGCTGGAAATGCAAATGCGGCGGGACAATGAAGAGGATTCCTGACATCTTGGACGTGTGGATAGATGCAGGCACCACCAGCTGGAACTGCCTATACTATCCTCAGAGGACTGACTTGTTTGAGAAATATTATCCTGCAGACTTCATCCTTGAAGGAAAAGACCAGATTAGAGGATGGTTCAACCTGCTGATGGTAGCTAGCATGATAGCTTTCAAAAAGCCAAGCTTCAAGGCATGCTACATGCACGGAATGATCACTGATATTGAAGGCAGGAAGATGAGCAAGAGCCTTGGCAATGTCATATCGCCTAATGAGATAGTTGAGAAATACGGAGCAGACACTCTAAGGTATTATATGTGCGAGACCAAGCCAGGCATTGACATCAACTTTTCCTGGGAAGAAGCCAAGATCAAGTTCAAGAACCTGCAAGTATTCTGGAACATCCACAATTATTTACTGGATCTGACCAGGACTCATAATCTCAAGCCGCAGAAAATTGATGCTGAAGCTCTGCAGAAGCTTGGGATTGAAGAGAAGTACATTCTCTCAAGAGTGCACTCAGCCATCAGGGAGGTAGGCAAGCTGCACGACGATTATCTGATCAACGACATTACTCCAATGATAGAAAGCCTGTACCTATCCCTATCGAGAGAATACATCCAGTTTGTCAGGGAAAAAGAAGACAAGCAAACGGTGATTGACACATTGTTCGAGAGCCTTCTTAATATAATCAAGATGATGGCACCCAGCATGCCATTCATCAGCGAATCAGTCTACCAAGCCCTGAAAGAAGAATACGGCTTGGAAGAAGAGTCAGTACACCTGTTCAGCTGGCCGAACTATGACGAGAAGATGATACAGCCAGCCATAGAAGAAGAAGTCAGAATAGCCAATGAGATAGTCACCATAATACTGGCTAAGAGAGAAGAGTCAGGCATAGGAGTGAGATGGCCACTAGCCAGGGCAGAAGTGTTCGTCGAGAATCCTAATGTGCTGAAGAAAGTCGAAGAGCTGGTGATGAACCAGACCAACATCAAGAAGCTGCTCATAAAGAAAGGAGAACTGAAAGTCGAGCTTGACACCACACTCACACCAAGCCTAGAGCAGGAAGGATTTGCCAGAGAGATAACCAGGAGAATCCAAGCCCTGAGGAAGAAAGCAGGATTGCAGAGGAACGACAAAGTCAAGATTGTGGTCGAGACAGAATACCTACTCGAGAAGTCTCACGTGGTCGAGCTCAAGGAGAAGATTGGAGCCAGCGAGCTCATCATGACTCACAAGAGCGAAGCGACATCTGAGAACGAATCCGCAGTGGAGATAAAAGGCAAGAAGTTCAGGATAATACTTCTAAGAAGTGGATAAAAAGATTAAATAGAAATAATCGTGTGTATTGGATTAAGATTTTTCAGTTCAGTTGCATATGCAGATCTTATAGGGGCCGCCAGGTGTTACGACGTCCGTCGTCCCAGAATAATGGGTGTCGCTCGGACATTCGCAATAATCATACACAATCACTCCGGATGTCTGAACTGGGATTTCGCCTCCGTTTTGCACTGAATGGCATGGCGGGTTTGACTTGGTTGGACAGTTTCCTCTAACTGGCTTAGTCTTTGGCTCCACAGTCAGAGAGACAGGAGTGTCGGCGCAGCCTTCATCTCCCTCTGCGTCCTTGACGCATATCTTGAAAGTGCTGGTTCCTGCCGCAGTGGGTGTGCCACTTATTGAGCCGTCACCCGGGTTTAAAGCAAGTCCAGATGGAAGAGACCCTTCAATATAAAATGTACATGGAGAGGCGCATCCTGTTACATTATTAATAGGATTATAAGAATAAGGAACACCTACAGTGCCACCCTCTATTCCGTTTACCATTATCTTAATCATGTCTCCGCTCTGTTTGCCACAAAAGGCCAGTATTGTTTCGCTCTGTCTGCCATCAAGTCCGAAATGAGGAAGAGTTATGTATCCTCCCTGAGAAAGTAGCGCTATAATCAAACAAACTATAACAATTACCAGAGGAACCGCTATCCCTTTGTTACGGCTTGGTTTTGGTTGTGCAGGTTGTAGTATCTCTTCTTTTTTTGTGCTTGCCATATTTAATCTGCCGCTTGTTATATTAGGCCTAAGTTTTGCAACTTTAAATATCTTACTAGGAAAAATTAGATGTTTATCTTAATAAAACTTTCGGCACTCAGAAAATCAAAATATTTATAAACTTCTTCTCGCTTAAATCTTTTAATCAAAGATTATTCACAATTATTTTTATTATCAAACCAATTCGGGGGGATTGAGTGAAGAAGACTATCAGTATTGATACGCCTCTGGCAGAGCTGACTCTCAGGAAGTATGAGAAGCCAAAGGACTTGCCGAAGAGGGATCTGGCCAGGAAGATATGCCTTAGCCTCGGCCTTCTCCAGCCAGGGGATTCTCGTGACGTCGTCGTTGATGTTCTTCAGGTGATGCTCGAGGCAGAGGATGAGCTTAGCAGTCCGCAGATTGAGAAGCTTACTATCAAGAACAGGGAGAAGCACAAGCTCAAGATGCTCGGAATAGCTCCTTCTAACATCAGGCGCCAGTTATTGAGGCTGAGGGACTTGTTCATAGTAGAGAAGGTGAAGAATAATTACAGGATAAGGGAGAATAGCAGCCTGATGAGCATCTTCGAGGAGAACCTTGAGAAATATTACCTTAACAACATCATCTCCAGAGTTAAAGAATACCTTAAGGAAGCTGATAAGAGTTTTTCTTAAGCCAGCCCGGCGTTTGAGGACCAAGTCATTTCTCAAAAACCAGTGCTTTTCCTTCAGGCAATTGCTGGTACCATTTCTGGGCGTAAAACGCCAAATCCCATCCGTCAAATGGGAATTCTATCTTATTATGGGGCTGGTAGTGGCCTCGACAAATGCCAAGCAGGTCATGCTCCTCTTGTTCTTCTTTTGATAATTCCTTCACTCTTTTGCAAGGCCCTGACATATCGCAATAAACAGTTTCTGATTCTGGCCTCAGGTTTAGCCTTTTTATAATCGTTTCAAGAGGCATAATTCTTCCTTTGTCAGAAATAATTGCATAACAGGCATCATTTACTAAGAAGATCGGTTCTTCATGCTCAAATAAGTCTGCCTCTTGCAGGTACGCCTCATATTCTTCGTTATTTACGGAAAGCATTTCTCCTGTTTCTTCATCCTCGATGTCTTCTGGCGTTGGATCGCGAGGCTCATTCTCATAGAACTGCCTTTGTTCCATTCCAGAAAGCTCATCAAAAGAATTCCATGACTCTGCAAAACTAGGCTTTAATCTTTGTTCTGATTTATGGGCGCATCTTAATCTTTCACCCAAATCCCTAACAACTCCTTTATGCTCTTTATCTCTCGGGCATGTTTCATGGTGGATGAATGGCAATTCAAATTTCGTATATGATTCTTCTATTTGTTTCTCATGCCATAAATTCTTAAAATTCCCTTCATTTTGCTGCATCCAAGTTCGTATAAAATCAATCATTCCTTTTACATTCGTCTCATACATGACTGTTGTCGGGCTTCCCCACCTGCAACTATCCATGCATGCTCCCAGATATTTGCCTTTCATGTTGCTTTTCTTCATCAAGAATTCTGCTTGTTCTTTTGGCAGCCTATTGGATTTAATCATATATGGTTCTTCTCCTTTCATGGCTTTTAAAAAAGCATATGGTATTCCCATGAATCAGGTTACTAATCAAATATTTATAAAGGTTTTTATCCAAAAGTAGTATCTTATGGCTAAAAGAGAAGCCCAAAAAAATAATTTTCAGCGCTTGCCGGCCTTCGAAGAATCTCCAGATTGTCTTTCTAGATTATCTTCTCTTTCTCAATAATCTTCTCTAGCGTCGGGTTGAGGATGAATTCCATTGCATAAACCCTCTTCCTAGGGTCGTAGTCTACGTTGATGAATCCTCGTATTCCTGCAGGCTTTCCTATGAGTGGTACGAACTCGTTGATGGGCTCATAGCCTGGGTGCAGCACTGCCAGGTGGCCGTCTGCGTATGCTCCTCCTGTCTGGTGCCTGTCTCCAGCTATCACGATGTCTGCGTCATTGTTCATCTTCCTGAGATGGGCTAATACTCCGTAGATCTCGTCTTGTTTCTCAGGGAACTTGTGCAAGCCGAAGAGCTTGTTGCCTCCTTCAAGCATGGTCGTGCCTACGCCCACATCATTGCCTTTGCCTGTGAAGAGGATTATCTGTCCTTTGTCCAGTTGAGCTTCATCGTATTGGTTGGCTAGCTCCAATGCTTCATCACTGTTCTTGTGCGACTTGTTGTAGTGGTTGCCGCTCATCAGGACTAGCTTTCCTCCGCTGGCAAGCACCTTGTCAGTGTAGGGCTTCATCAATATCTTGTAGAGGTGCTTCTGCTCTGACGCGTTATGGATGGTCATGGCTCGCATGTTGCCCAATGCTTCCTTTGCTATTAATCTTGCTTTCTCGTCATCAGGGAGCTGTGGGTCCTGCAAGATTTTCTCGACAACTGCCTGCCTGAACTTCTCAGGAACCACGCCAGTGTATCTTGAGGCGCTGCTGAAAATCCTCTCCTCTGTTCCGTGGAGCACCTCGTCCCAGCAAACCATGTCCGGTAGCCTGTGCTCTTGCTGATAGTGCTGGGTTGCCCTGATCAATTGGTCCTTGGAGTAGTGTCCTGGCTTGTCAGGAGCTCCGAGGTGGAAGTCTCCTGCTATTTCTATCCTCTTGAACTCATTCCTCACATAGACTTTGCGCTCCTTGATTATCTTGCTAAGCTTTTCCTTGGCATCCTTTGATAAGTCCTTGTCAGTGTCAAGGTGAGCCTTGTAAGTTGCCAGCTCATCTGCTATCTTGCCAAGCTTTACCAGCTCGCTACTATCAATTATGGTGAACCTGTTCACTCCGTCATAGTCTTCTGTGTGGATGACTGCTGCAGAAGCATAGGGCCCTGTGAGCAATCTCTTGGTGTGCCAGTTCCTGAAATTATGTGCGACAAGCCATTGCAGGTTAGGGATGGACTGCAAGGTCGGCAAAGTCACCAGGTAGGCTATTTTCTGCCCTTTGATGAACTCTCCATCTATCATATGCTCTGAATCCTTGAACCAGGGCATTGTCCTGAATCCTCCGCTCATGTGGCCTCCGAGAAGCATTATGTCAGGCTGGCTCTGGCTGTCCTCAAAAAGCTTCTTTAGAACCATGTTCTCATAGTTCATCTCAAGCTTAGCCTCCCTTATAGCCCTGGGAGCCACGCTCTCAGAGAAGGTCTGCCTGATGTTATGGATAAGCATCATCTTCTTCTCTCCGTCTGTGATCTCCTGGTACTCCACTTCTGCCTTGGCCTTGAGCTTGCTGCCTGTCCTCAGGTCATCGACTATGCCTGTCTGTATCTGGATGTTCTTCCTGGGTGATACATGGATGACCAGCTGCTGCTTGATGTCCCATCCAAAGAAATGCGATGTGTATTGGTCTTTGGCTTTCTTGAATGCAAGCTCAACCTCGTCTGCGAAGACAGGGTAGTGCTTGGTGAACCAGGTGACTGAGCTCATAGGCCCTGACATGAGGTTCTCTGTCCATGACATTGCAGTGTTCAGGTCTTCCAGCCTTGAGTCAAGATCTTTCTCCTCAGTTCTTAGCTGTAGTTTCTCATCTGCCAGCTGTTTCAGCTTGTCAGCCATCTTCTTGACAGGCTCTTGCTGGTCGCTCGCCCAGTAAACAAAATCAGCTGCTTCTTTCAAGACTCCTCCCATGTAGCGAGGGCTTCTCTCTCCTAATCTTCCGCTCTTGGTCAGGAAGAACTTCTCTACTAGCCCAGGCTCATTCTCTTCAAGATGCTTGGAGTCTATGCTGTACAGCTCGTCCTGAGTGGATGAGAAAGTCTCCCTGAGAATCTCATCAACCCTTTCCCTGTATTGCTCCCTATTCTCATTTGGCTTCTTATGCAATTTCTTGTCCCTGGAAGCCCGGTTAAGGAATTTCTCCTGCAAGGCATCCTTGAAATATTGAGTGTAAACTCCAACAAGGTTCTCCTTGGCCTCGCCCCTGAGCTTCCCAATCTGCTCTTCCTTATCATCAGCCCATTTCTTGATATAAGTGTCCTCAATGTGGCTTATGTTCTTGTGGTCCTCTTCACCTGTCTGTATCCTGAGGATGGTGTGCTGGGGCAGGATGCTCATGAGCGCCTTGATGTTCACTTCTGCTGCCTCGAAAGCATCTGTCAATGTGGTTATCTTCTTGCGCTCTTTGTTGTTGATGTGCTCCTCGTAGAAGGCCTGCTCAAAGTTGTTGTCAATGCGCTCCTCAAGCATCTGCTCAGATATGGTCTTATCCTCACCCTTCCTCTTAACCCAGCCTAGGAATCTTAGATCATTAAGGTTGCTCTTGGAACTGAACGGAGGGATGTGAGGGATCACTCCTCCCTGGATTACGACTTGCTGGATGCTCTTGGCATAATCATTCACATCCAAGAAAAGAGCCAAGCCTTTCATGGTGTGCTCATCATGGGCCTTGGTGCCGAAAGTAGGCTCTGCAAGGTAGAGAGCGCAATAGGAGAAATCATCATGTTTCTTCCTCAGGCTTCCTTCCTCGATGACCAATCTCTCAAGCACCTGAGGAGCTAGGCCGTACCTTCTCTTCTGGTCCTCCTTGTCCTTCCTAAACAGCAAGTCTATTCCGTCTGTTTTAAGCAAAGTATTGACCTGTTTCTGGGCGTAATCCAGGTTTTGGAACCTTAGCTGGGACTTGATCTCATCAAGCGTAGGCCAGTCACTCGGATTGACAGAGCGCGTCTTCAAGAAATTGTAAAGCCTGAAAGCATCTTGCTTCAGCGATATGAGTTCTCCGGCGCTAGGCTTCTTGTCTTTAGAATGATTTTTAGCCTTATCATCAGAATCGAATTCCATCTCTTCACCCTTCAACTATTTTACCGACTATGCAATCGCGAATAAGACATATCTTTTCTTCGTGTGTTTATAAACATTTATCGCAGAAAAACTATATGTTGAATAACAATATTTTTTTCATTACCTAGTCAGGACAAATGAAGCATATTTTCTGTTTTAAACAAAGAAAATTTTTAAATCAGCCCATACTCCCAGCAATCATGGCCAAGAGGACTGTCAAGCCCGTGGAAGAGTATGACAGGGAGCATTTCCCTCACAAGGTCCTTGAGCGCCTGGACAAAACCCTGTGCTCATACCTTGATCTTACCCAGGCACACCAGCATCATCTGCGCGCAGAAAAAGAGAACCATCGCCTAGGCCACCTGGAAGTCGCAAGGCCAATCAAGTATTCTCGCCAGAACATCGAAGAAGTCATCAAGACATTCTATAGGGAGGAAGGCTATCGTGTCACCAGCACAGTGCCAGGGCTTCTCGAGGTGAAAAAGCCCAATGAGGATTACCTGGTGAGCGTCTCAGAGGGAGACACCAGCTTCATGATATTCGTCTCAGAATGCTGCAATAAGCTCAACCTGAAATAAGCCATTAACTCCTATTGTAGCTTGCATCATCACAAAAAATTAAAACCAGGCTTGATTCTCCCCTTCTAAAATGGTGTATGAACCCCGGGAAGACTCGCAGATGCTCTTGAGATTCGTCAAAGAGCTAGCTCACGGCAGAGTCCTGGACATGGGAACAGGCTCAGGCATACAAGCCCTTGCAGTTGCTGAGAAGCCTGAAGTCAAGGAAGTAATAGCAGTCGACATAGACGATGTAGCCATAGCTGATCTTATAAAGAAGAAGAACAAGAAGATAAAAGTCATCAAGTCAGACCTGTTCATGAACATCGGCGGAAGCTTTGACGTCATGGTATTCAATCCTCCCTACCTGCCAGAGGACGAGCAAGACCAAGATGCTGCTCTGGATGGAGGCAAGAAAGGCCATGAGCTCATAGAAAAGTTCTTGCACGAAGCCAAAGACTACCTGACCAAGGACGGATTCATCCTCCTGGTCTTCAGCAACAGGACAAGCAAGGAAGCAGTTGATGACGCCATAACCAAGCAAGGATATGCAT
>JBGOZE010000042.1:0-11578 GCA_041479965.1 Candidatus Nanoarchaeia archaeon
ATTGCTCCGTGCTTCTGGAAATAGGCTAGGTTCTCAACAACAACCTTGTTGCCCAGATGAATATGGTCGCTTGTTGGCATTATTCCGCTCAGAGCATAGAAAGGCTTCTTTTCCTTGATGCACTTGGCAATGATGCTCAAATCTCGTCCTGCAAATACAACGCCGCGCCTCATCACTCTGTTGGGCTCTGGAAACATGTCGGGCATGAATACTTCTAGCCCGAAGTCTTTTATTGCCTTGGCATAATCCTCTACCAATTCAGAGCCGTAAGGGTCTATTATTTTTACCATAATATACTATGATTGCCTATATGCTATTTAAAAGTTTCTACGCGAAACCTTTTTATACAGCTTCAGCAAAGCTTTAACAGCATGGACAATGAGATGGTTGACATCCTGGATGAGCAAGGTAACCCTACTGGCGAGGGTCGGGCAAAAAAATATTTTAGAGAATATGCTAAAAAAATAATAAGCTGAGATGAAATGGACAAAAAAATAATTTTGATCGCAGCAATGATGCTGATGAGCTTGTGCGTGGGAATAGCAAACGCAGAGCGATGCAATGAAACATGGAGGCCTTGCATGTATGATGAGAATGGAGCACTCACAGAATGCACCGCAACAAACATGAGCAATATGTTTTATCATATTATGAATTTCGATACAACAATAGGAAATATTACGGGTTGGAACACGAGTTGCATAACCGATATGAGTTGGATGTTTAGAGAAGCGCACGATTTTAATCAAGATATAGGTGATTGGGATACGAGCAATGTTGTGAATATGGCTTTTATGTTTAGTGATGCGTATGTATTTAATCAGAATCTTAGTAAATGGAATACCAGCAAAGTAACCGATATGAGTTATATGTTCTATGTTGATTATGATTTTAACGGAAATATAAGTAGTTGGGATGTAAGTAAAGTTACAGATATGGGCTATATGTTCTATGTTGACCATTCTTTCAACCAAGACATAAGCGGTTGGGACACAAGCAAAGTAACAAATATGGCCTGGATGTTTGATAGCGCTTATTATTTCAATCAACCAATAGGAATTTGGAATACAAGCAAAGTAACAAATATGGAGAATATGTTTGGCGATGCCTACTCATTCAACCAAGACCTTAGTGCTTGGGACACAAGCAAAGTAACAGATATGAGCATTATGTTCAGTAATGCTTTTCAAAGTTCCTATGCTTTCAATCAAGATATAAGTAATTGGAATACAAGTAGCGTAACCAAGATGGATAGAATGTTTTATCGTTCATTTAGCTTTAATCAACCAATAGGAAGCTGGGATACAAGCAAAGTAACCAACACGGATAGAATGTTTCGCGACGCTTCATCTTTCAACCAAGACATAAGTGGATGGGATACAAGCAAAGTAACTAACATGTACAGAATGTTTTACCGAGCATTCAACTTCAATCAGAACCTTAGCAATTGGGACACAAGCAAAGTAACCAACATGTACGAAATGTTCTACGGAGTTACTCTATCAATAGAAAATTATGACGCTTTACTTAATGGATGGAGCAGCAAAACACAAAACGCCCTAACTTTTAGCGGAGGAAACTCAACATACTCTTCTAACGGGCTAGCTGGAAGAAACATATTAACAGGCACATACCAATGGAACATTACAGATGGAGGAATGAACTGCTCAACAGGATTAATAGGAACAATAGCCTGCGGAAGCACAGGAACACTACAAATATTTCTAGCAATAGCAGTATTAGTATTGCTCGTAGGAATAGGAGTGATAGGATACATAATAATCACAAAGAAATAACATCTACCCAAAAATCCTCTTGACAACTTCCAGGGCTGCTTCTCTTTTCCTCGGGAAGGCCGCTATGCTTATCCTGATGTGATAGCATTCTCCGCAGTCTGTGACCTGATATTGGTCGTGCAAGAGGCTTTCCTTGTCAAGCCTTATGAAAAAATTAAGGTTCTCGTCTAATCTGTCTTCTTGGCTTATGAGCATCTTTCTTTGCTGCTCATCAAGCTTTTCTTTCAGGTGCTTGAGAAAAATGTTGGTATGCTTGTCCTTGCTCAATTCAACTTCGCGGATGGTTATCTGTCGCTGGCTGAAGCTGGTGGCTTTGCTAGTCCTGACAATGATCTTCTCTTCTTCAAGATTGAAAGGGAAAAGTTTCATGAAAGCCTTGGTCAGGGCGTCAGAATCCTCTTCTGGCTTGATGAACACGCTTATCTTGATGCTGTTGGCTAGCTTCATGCTTATTTATAGAATTAGTTCTAGTTTTAATTTATTGCGGTAGAATTGCTTCGCTGCAAATCCCTTCAGTAGTCAGTGGTGTATGTCAGGTGATGGTGGCCTGGCATCTTCCTGGTCTCATTCCACAGCTTGTTGTCAATGCTGAGCGCATTGGCGCTTCCAGGTCCTATTATCTCGTTGATCCTGTCTGCGAGCATCTTGCAGGCATGGATGGTGCTGGCCCTGAGCTCAAGCTCTTCCCTGGAACCCTGAGGAATGAGCACTTGGTTGTCAATTCTTTCAGCAAGGCTATTCTCATATTTAATGACTCCTAAGTCTCTCAAGCCTTTGGGCAGAATATAGTCTGCGAATACTGTCAGCTCGTCTATGTCTTCCATCGCAAACTCTCCTTGGCCTTGGAACCTGCCGTAGACCATTCCTGGTGCTAGCTGGGCTCTCTTGTCAAACCTGACAAGTTTTCCGTTATAAAAAACTGAATCATCAAATGATGGGAACTCTGATGTCAACTTCTCCACTAGTCCTTTTCCGTCATTGAAAAGCCTGTGGTTGGATGCTTCGACAAGATTATAGAAGCGCCCGTCATATTCCTTGTACAGGACCTGTCCTACTTCTCGGAAGATGGCTAATCTTTCCTCAAACATAGGAATCTTTATGTTGCCCTCAAAAATCCTTTCCATCTCCCCCTTTGAGATGTCTCTCAGGAAGTCTCCTTCCAATAATTCTGGGAATTCATCTTCTATTGCTCTTTTCAGGCAAGCCCACATGCCAGTTGCTCCTTTCCATTTAGTTCCCTGGTATTCTGTCTCAAATTTTTCCTTGGTGTCAAAATCCATGTATGCAAAATTAATAGTGTTTCCCAGGAAGAAGAAATCAATGACTTCCTCGCTCTTTCCTTCCATGAAAACAGGCAAGTTCCATGATGGAATTATCAGCTCTTGGCCAGCAAACCTCTTGGCTGTCTCTTCTAATTTTTTCCTGTCAATGAAAACATATTGCGGATTCTCCACTAGAAAGCGCGTTGATTCCAGAACTTGATTGCCCATGGTATCCCCTCCCTAGTGGATAAAAATAATAGCGATTATATAAATTTTGTTATCTGCATTTTTTTAATTCCGCAACATCAAGAAACTAGTTTGAGCAAGAACTTCTTTGACTTATGCTCTTGTTTTAAATTCATCCTCTTTCTGAGGCAAATGCTTAAATACTAGTTCTTTAACCTCTGAGGTTATGAAGCATGACTTGAAAATCACTCTTGTGCTCATAGTTTTCTTTTTGCTCGCCCAATTGGTCGGCTTGGCTTTGATCAACTACAAATTGGAGATTGTTCAGGTGGGCAACCAGACCAGTGTGGGCTACACAGAAATCTCAGGCAGCGAGCTTCCATCTTGGAACACTTCAATAGTGCTCTTATATGTCCTAGGCGGAGTCCTGGTCGGCACTTTGCTAGTCCTCCTAATAATAAGGCTCAAGAAGATCAACTTGTGGAAAGCATGGTTCTTCCTTGCAGTGCTCATCGCCATGAGCTTTGCCTTTGACGTCCTGATAAAAAATTACACAATAAGCTTGATCATATCTTTGCTCCTGACCTATCTCAAGATCTACAGGCACAATGTTGTGGTGCACAACTTCACAGAGGTCTTCATGTATGCTGGCATCGGCTTGTTCATTGTCGGTCTTCTGAAGACTCGAGTGCTAGGAGCAGTCATCCTGCTGCTTGCCATCTCATTATATGACATGTATGCTGTGTGGAAGAGCAAACACATGGTCAAGATGGCTAAGTTCCAGTCAGAGAGCAAGGTCTTTGCAGGATTGATGATACCTTACACTTCCAAAGCAGAGGCTGGCCCGACAAAGGCATCAGCCAAGCTTAAGAGCGAGAAGACTCTCAAGCTGCCAGAGCTTAAATCTGAGAAGAAGAACGCCATCCTCGGAGGCGGAGACATTGCTTTCCCTTTGATATTCACAGGAGTTGTTATGCGGAGCATCGCAGACAAGCTCTTCAACAGATTAGGGCTTACCTTGTCAGCTGCTAAGAGCATTGCTTTCCAGCAAAGCCTGATTATTACTGTGACGACAGCCATTGCTCTTGCTTTGCTTTTCTTCTATGCGAAAAAAGACAAGTTCTATCCTGCAATGCCTTTTGTGACAGCAGGCTGCCTGATAGGCTATGGCATTGTTCTCTTGCTCTAAAAAGATAATCTTTATTAAGCCGCAAGGACAAGAAGTGGATTATGCCTCAGAAAACAAATAAATCCTCTCTATTGAAAAAGCCTATTCCTGTGCAGAAAGAGCCTCCGACATGGGTAAAGGTGCTTTCAGTTCTTTATTTCATAAGTGCAGGATTACTGATTGTCGTGGCTATTGCCTTGGTCATCCTTTCAGTGATGGTAGTCAAATACATTGAGCTCACTCAGAACTCAACTCCACCCTACGCAGAAACCTCGAGCGCAGGCTTGCTCTCAATACTTCCTCCTGCTAATGTAATAATCATTATGGGAATATTCGGAGCCTTGTTCTGCATTGGCTTTGCAGTGTTCCATTTCTTTTTAGCCAAGGGCTTGTGGAAGCTGAAGAACTGGGCGAGAATAACCTTGATTGTGTTCAGCAGCCTGGGAGCATTGACAGCTTTTGGCTGGCTGCTGCTCTACTCTTTCATAAGCAATCTTCCGGGAATCGCAGGCTCATTAGTCTCTGTGCTCCTGAACGGATTAGTATTCCTTTATCTGTTGCGCAATGAAGAAGTCAAAAAAGCTTTCACGGGCTGAAAGGCTCAAGAGTGCTCTGCCTCATCCTGGACGAGAAAGACACTGGGTTGATCAATAATCCGTCCTTGGCAACAACCACTTCCACTCCTGTTTCTCTCTGAAGCTCCCTTGCCTGGTACATGGGGTCTGCTTCTAACATCTTGACACCGAAGTGAGTTATCACTGCAAGCTTAGGGCTGGCCTTCTTGATGAACTTAGCAGCATCCTCAACATTCATATGGCCTTCAATTTTCATGTCTCGAGGATACTTGCAGTTGAGTATGAGCATGCCGCACTTAGAGAACTGCTCTGCAATCTCATCAGCGTATTCTGAGTCAGAAACATAGCCAATCCTGTACCTTGGAGTCTCAAAGATGAATCCTATTCCTTCAGAATCAAAGTGCTTGGTCTTGGTGGTGTAGATGTTGATGTTGTTGATGCCTATCTTGGTTCCTGGCTCCAATGCGAGCACTCTCTCGACAAAGTTCCAGCTCCTCTTCTTGAGTATAGGCACTTCTTTCTCATCTCCTTGAGCGAATTTCTTGTTGCAAACCAATACTCCTATCCTGTCAAGCCCTGATACGCTCAAGGCTTCAAGCACTGCATTTGCGTCATTGCAATGATTAGTGTGGGCGTGGCTCACAAGCACAGCAATCGTGTCTCTTATGCTTATATCTGCCTGTCTGGCTCTTACCAAGCATCCAGGCCCTGGGTCTAGCACGAACTGATTACCATCCAATTCAAGAATTATGCCGCCGCTTGCCCTTATCTGCTTGCCAACAACTATAGAATCGCCGCCTGTGCCTAAGAATAGGACTGAATTCTCCAAGCTAACACCCCCGACTATCAAGAAGATAGCTTATTCTGGTTAATAAGTTTTTTGGTTTTTTAAGAAAATTTTTAAGCTCGCCAGCTTTTCTTATGTCCTAACAACAGGGGGCGATAATATGAAAACAATGAATAAGCTCATGATGATATTAGCATTTTGTGTCTTACTGACTCTCTTAGCAGGATGCCAGAAGGCAACTCCAACGCCAGTTTCCCAGACTAGCTGCGCAACAGATGATGACTGCGCCTGCGGAACTCACATTGATACTGGTGATTGCTTCATCGGCAACAAGGCTTTTGTTAATGTGGAGAAGCAATGCCCTGACTTCTGCACAGGAATAGCAGCCATGTTCGAGATAAGATGCGTTGATAATAATTGCAAGCAGGTTAGAAAAGAGACTCCTGCTCCTCAAGATGAATGCACATCTGATTCTGACTGTGTTCCTGAGCAGTGCTGCCACCCAACAACCTGCATACCTGCTGAGCAAAAAGGAGTTTGCAACTTGGCTTGCACTGCTGTATGCTTGCCTGGGACGATTGATTGTGGAGGCTTTTGCGCTTGCGACAATGGCAAATGCACAGCCCAGCTCAATGATTTGTGAGAATAAGTAAAAAGAGGAACCATATGAGTGATGTTAAAGCTAAAAAGAGCCCTTGGCTATTGGCGATTGAAGATGCCGAGCTAGAAGAAGGCAGCATGAAGCTTGTTAACCTGGGAGATACTCCAGTTCTTGTTGTGAAAAAAGAAGGAAGATTGTATGCAATTGACAACAGGTGCGCTCACATGGAATGCCCATTATCTGCAGGCACTCTTGAGGGCTTTATTGTGAAATGCCCTTGCCATGACTGGAAGTTTGATGTCAGGACAGGAGAATTCATTGATGCTCCAGAGATAAAGCTGGCTGTTTTTCAAGTCAAGATAAAGAAAGGAAAGGTATATGTGAAAATCTAGAGGTGGATTATATGAAAAAAGTGATGCTTTACGCCCTGAGCACCTGCCCTTGGTGCATGAAGACCAAGCAATTCTTCAAGGACAACAAAGTAGCCTTTGATTTCATCGACTATGACCTGGCTGATGAAGGAGAGCAAGAGAAAATAATGGCTGACCTGAATAAGTATGGGAGCAGCGGAAGCTTTCCAGTAATCATAATCGGAGACGAAGTCATCATAGGCTATAACCCTGACAAGATAGCCAAAGCACTGGAGATTAAGAAATGAGTTCTGACCCTGTTGTGGAAGCAAGAAAGAAGATGCTCAGGAATTATTATGAGAAAATAGTTGATAAGCTAGGCTACAAGTTCACTCCTGACACTGCACTGGTGGAGTTCTTGCTTGAAGCAGAAGTCAAGCTTGAGCAGAAGCACGGCAGCCCATTCTGCCCATGCCAGGCAAGGACTGGTGAGAGAGAGCATGACATGAAGATAGTCTGCCCCTGCATACCCTTCCACAGGAAGCACTATGATGCCATGAAGAGGTGCTGGTGTGGCTTGTTCGTCCATAAGGATGTGACTAATCCTGATGAATTATTGCAGATACCTGCTAATGAAGTGAAGTAAAAAACGAGAATGATATAAAACAAAAGAATCCTTTGCTTTAGCTTCTTATTTCTTCGCATCAACGCCCAGGTTGGGCAATTTGACTTTCAAGTATTCATCCACGTTTTTGTCTGCGAGGTTCCTGAAGTCAAGGAAAAGATACTTGACTCCTGTGTCAGTGTAAAGCTTAAGCCTTTCATCATAGTCTTGATTGCCTTCTGCTGCGAACCTGAAGCAATCAATGAAGACTTCATGGTCGTTCAAGAAGAAGTGAGGCCTGACTTCTGAGCCATTGAGCTGTACCTTCTTGTCCCTCTCAAAATTGATGAAATTATTGTAAAGGAACATGCTGATCTTTTCTTTGAGCTCTGCCAAGTTACGCCTATTCTCTCTTTCCCGTTCATTAATTGGTCCTGCCATGGAGAAAACTCACCTGAATAACTAGTATATAAATTTTACTACAACTATTATTTTACTTTTTAGCTTCAGAAACAAACTTCTTGTTCAAGTCATGCAATGCCACTATGAACAATGATTCTGACCATCCTAATGGGTTGTTCTCGTTGTGCTTTTCTGAGTTGCAGAAGTAGAGTTCTGGCAGTCCTTCTGGAGTGAGGTCTTCCATGGCTTCATCAATGAAATGCTTTGCTTTCTTCTTGTTGTTCATGTGCTCGTAGATTATTGCCAGCCAGCTCAGGCCGAAAGTCCATTCTGCTTCTTCGCTGTAGCCGTCAGGGTTCTTGTTGTAGTAATGGTCGTTCTTGTACCTCACTATTCCTCGCTCTCTTAGGAGAAGGTATTCTACGTTCTTGAGTATCTCGTCCCTTTGGCTGGGCGTGACCACATTGTAAGGCCAGATGAGTGAGAGAAGAGCCAGGTCTACGAACTTCTTCTTTGACTCTCTAGGCAGGAGAGAGTTCAAGGTCTGCTCTCCTTTCATGATTATGTCTTCAGGAACAATTATGCCAGGAATGTTCTTGACTGCTTTCAATCCTGCAAGGCAAGCTCCGACGCTTGAGGCGTGAACCTCTTCA
The DNA here is from genome assembly GCA_041479965.1 of Candidatus Nanoarchaeia archaeon. GTDB lineage: Archaea > Nanobdellota > Nanobdellia > Woesearchaeales > SM23-78 > SM23-78. The sequence continues at coordinate 8,385 of JBGOZE010000042.1, forward strand.
TCTTCTTCCCATATTCCATTGTCTTCGTCCTGCCAGTACTGGACACTGTCAAGATACTTGACAAGCTTGTTGACTATCCTCACATAGTCTTGGTTCTTGAGTATCTGCCTTTGATGATGATTGACTAATTCTCCAATCCTGAAAAGAATTGCTCCTATGCTGTCGTTCTGCTTGTTGCCCCATTCCTCCCAGAACTCATCGAAAGTCTGAGGATCAACCCTTGCGTGGATGTACTCGTGCTTGTACTTAGGCTTGGAGCTTATGGCATGATCAAGCTTAGCCTCGTGCTTGATGAAGACTTTAAGGAGAGCTTCATAGGTTTTTTCCACAGTATCCCAGTCACCAATGACTTCAAAAGCAAGGCACTCGTAGAAATTATCCCTTAGCCATGACTTGTTGTAGCCAGTTGTGCTGTCTTTCTTTGAAGCTGCGAACAATCCAGACTCGTACTGCAGGTTCTTGAGGATTTGCAAGTGCTGCTTGATGAGCTGCTTGTAAGTGAGTCTTGGAAGGATTTTCTCTGCCAATGATATTTTCTTTGGCTTGCCCATAATAGCTTCCATGATGTTTCTGGTTAATAAAGTTAGCGGAATTCAAAAGATTTATAACAAGCATCAGCCATAGATGAATCATAGAAGGTGGTTAGAATGAAGCTCAATAATCTTTTATTGGCTGTGGTGTTGGTTCTCGTCATCATGGCGGTTGGATGTCAGAAGAAAAGCTTGGCTCCTCCTAAAGAGCTCAGCCAGGCTGAAGCCCAGAAATTTGTCTTCATAAAGAATCCTGAGCTGGTGACTCACAACACTTTCACCATAGTCAAGCCGAAGGCATGGCAAGAAGTCCAACATTCGAGCAACACTTTAGTCTATCTCCCCATTGATAGCAGTATTAATGATTCCTTTTCTGAAAAGATTAGCATGATAGTCGGCTTTGTCCCTGAGAACGAGACACGCTCATTAGAGGAACTTACTCAGATAGACCTTGCCAACAGTAAGGAGATGATGCCTGCCTTGGAGGTTATAAGCCAGGAAGATCATCGCATGGGTCAACTGGATGGTATTAGAGTAGTTTTTACCATGCGCATTCAGAACAGGACTATTGAGATTACACAGCTCAGGACAAGGCAAGGCAGAGTAGTTTACGCGTTTAGCCAGCAATGCGAGCAAGACAACTGCAAGTACACAGACCTATTCTATGAGATGGCCGGAAGCTTTGAATGGAAGAATCCTTGAATAATAAACTGAAAAAAATCCAATTCAAAGCAAGCTTTTTAAACCCCTCCTTCTTCCTATTCCCTGCTAGGCTGGGAGGCTTATCCTCTCCTGTTACCCAAAACGGATATATGTGGGAGCTGAAGCCCAAGGGGCGGTTTGCTCCTTAAGCATTAGTCCTGTTCAGACCGTTGAGGCTCTGTCCTCTTTGGCTCTTATCTTTGCGAACCGAGTCAGGTCGGGAACGAAGCAGCTCTAAGCCTAGGCAAGGGTGCTTTGAGGGTTGCGGAGCGGAGGAACGAATAGGATCAACTAATGTTTGAGTTGCCTATCCACCCTTGGGCGCGCCTTTATTATTTATGAGACTCACAACAGATAGATTGGTAATCAGGGAATTTGAGAAAAAAGACTTGTCTTCGCTAATCAGGAATATAAACGACCTGGAAGTTTCGCAGTACCTGCTTCTTGTGCCTTATCCTTACAGGAAAAAAGATGCTGAGTGGTGGATTAACCATTGCCAGGAAGAAGCTAAGAAAAAGCCAAGAGTGAACTATGACCTTGGGATTGAGCTTAAGTCTTCGAAAGAACTTGTTGGAGGCATAGGCTTGACCCATGCTGATTATTTCCAAGGCACAGCAGAGATAGGATTCTACCTTGGAAAAGATTATTGGAGGCAGGGGATAATGTCTGAAGCGATTAAGTCTGTGGTTGATTTTGCTTTTGATAAGCTGAAGATGAGAAGGATAAACTGGTATGCCTATGTTGAGAATGAAGCTTCCAATGAATTAGCTAAGAAGATGGGCTTTGTTTTTGAAGGCACCAGGCGGAAGGCTGCCAGGGCTAAGGCCACAGGAAAAGTGCATGATGATAATATGTACGGTTTGCTTAGAGAAGATTGGAGGAGGTGAATGATATGCCGGTAATAACAGTAGAGACCTGGCCAGCAGACAAGGCAAGGAAGAAGGAGATGATCAAGAAGATCACTGAAGTGTTCACAGGGATGGGAATCCCTGGAGAAGCAGTGACCATCATAGTGCATGACACTAGCCTCGAGAACTGGGGAACCTGCGGAGAGCAGCACTGCGACAAGTACAAGGACTTGAAAAGATAAAGAGAATTTAGAGAGTCTTTTGGGATTAAATTTAAATAATCCTCTAATAATCACCTCATCTGCATGAAGACAGGTATCAGAGGCTTTTTCAGGGACATATTAATTATCTACATCAGCTTTAGGTTGATTCTTGTCTGGCTTTTCGGTGCCAAGTTCGACTTTGTCCTGGGAGTCATGGTTGTGCTTCTCGGGATTTCATCAATCTGGTTCATGATTGAAAGGATTGGCTTGGTCAATTGAATAATTCCGCTTTGATCCTGATTAACGAATATTTTACGTTTTTCTTCTTTTCTCTCCGGTTTTTAGGCAGAGCATTATATAAAGCACCAGCCAACATCTTTCCTTACCCAAAAAATTTATAAACACCAGTTAATCAATATTAACAGTTAGTTAATTATTATTAACTAAGTGATTGCGGGTGTTGACGAGGAAGCGCAATGAACAAGGCAATCAGGGCTTTGCTGACAACTCTGCTCAACCAGAAGAAGATAGGAAGCAGCCACATTCCAGAGCACAAGCTAATAACCGCCAAAACCCAATGGCTGAACAAAGAAGAAAAAAAAGAGTTTGAAAAAGAATACAAACAGCTCAAGAACGAGCAAATCCTGCTCTGCTCAAAGAAAAGGACTGAAAAAGGATTTGACTGGCACATAAGCCTGAACCCAAAGAGACTAAAAGAAGTTTACGAGCAACTAACGGAGGAAGCATCATGAGAAAAGGAGGAGCTTTCTGCAGCACTTACGGATTAAGCATGCACAACCTGGTGCTTGAATACTTACTGGAAAACCAAGGCTTGGACTTCGCAGTAGGAGACCTGGCAAAGGACAACAAGATATCAAGGCCCAAAGCTTACGAGCTCATCAAGAGCTTTG
>JBGOZE010000043.1:0-11443 GCA_041479965.1 Candidatus Nanoarchaeia archaeon
AAAAGCTTGCTTTTTGGTCCAGAAAACTCTGGTTTTCTGAAATCTTAGATTTCTGTATTTCTGAATCAGCAAGTTTCTCACTTGCTGTTTTTTTCTCTGTTTTTGTTTTCAAAAAACCTTGGTTTTTTGAATCAGTAAGCTTGTTTGCTGTTTTCTTAGCTACCATTGTTTCTTGCTGCCTATCAATTTTCTGTTGAAATCATTTTTCTGGGATTTCAGCCAGCTCTTATTTCTTCTGGAAGAGCCCGCCTAGCCCAATGATTATGAAAGCTGCTGTCCACCAGTTAAGGTCCCACCAATAGCTGCCCCAATACATGATATCCTTGATCAGGTAAAGGAGGCCTAACACCAGTATTACCCAGCTAACCCATTTTGGCCACTTATTCATACGCTCACCCCAAACCGAATGTGTTTTTTCAACACCTCTTGCTCTCCCATTATTCCTCGATTATTTAAAGTTTTTGCTATTCAGTGCCCGGAGGCCCAGCATCACTATATATAGTAAAAGGAGATTATTGTTACTGAATCATCATAAAAACCCTGTTAAGAATAGGTTGTAGGCAATTTTTAGTATAGATATTATGTACATCAACACCGAAAGATTTATAAACCTTGATTTCCAGGGAAAGTATTATCGATTTTTAAAATAGTCATTAGAAATCGTTTTGGGGGCATTCATATGATAGATACTGATACGAGAAATCTCTTTATGCTTGAGGAAGGCGTGCAGGTGGAAAGGCATGTCAGGGTACTTAATAATTCGTTCGTCTTCACCAACCACAAAGGCGAAACCCTATCCAAGAAGAAGAAGATCACCGACGAGCTCATCAACCACGTTGTGAATGAGCTAGTAGGGGAAGAGGCTCTTCCCATCATTTTCTACCTGAAAGGCAAAAAGCAGATCTCAGAGTTCATAATCGCAGAAGAGCTGGACATGGAGATCCACCTGGTAAGGAACCTCCTGTACAGGCTGCTTGAGTTCAACATCGTCTCTTTCATGAGGAAAAAGGACAGGATCAAGGGATGGTACATCTGCTATTGGGACTTCAACGAGCCCATGGTACCATATCTCGCTGAGAAGATCCGCCTTTCTAAGATAGCCAAGCTCAAGGACAGGCTCGACAGGGAGCAAAACCACGCCTTCTACATGTGCAGGAGCGCCTGCGTCAGGATGCCATTTGAGAAGAGCATGGAGTTCAACTTCAAGTGTCCTGAGTGCGGATGCCTGATGCACGAGCAGGACAACAAGAGGACACAGGAGATGATTAAGACCCAGATAGCTGAGCTTGAGAAGAAGAAGGACTTCTGATTGCCTGACTTACTGGAAAATTATTTTATATATCTTATTTACTTTCTCACAGCTTCTCAATCTGCTCTATATCCTTGACTCGCTCCTTGGCGTCTATGCTCGTTCTGAAGATGTTCCAGAAGGCTTTCTGCAGCCATTCAACCCATTCCTCGTCGTAGATCTCATAGAATATCCTGGTCTTCTGCTTTAGTTCTCCTTTCCAGCAGCTTGAAGGATTCTTCTCTTCTTTCAATCTTATCTCCTTGTCATCAATTATGAATCCTCGGAGTGGCTGGCTGGCGTGCCTTATCTCTATGGCTTCCCTGCCTATCTTGTGGTTTATGGCCATCATCTTCTTGAAATTCTCCATTGAAGTAATGTCAATCCTTGCCAGCACCTTGATGCTCACTCCTCTTTTTGCTGCTTCCTCTATCATGTCAAGTATGTTTCTTTTCTTCTCTTTCATCTCAAGGAAGCTCATGTTGCCTGCGAAGTAGAGTATCTGATTCTCTGCCTTGGTGAACAATCCTTTCAGGTTCTGCTCCTTGGAGATTGATTCATCATCTACCACTTCTGAGAAAGCTTTCTTCTTGCCGTCAGGCACATACTGGTAGATGTCCAGAGGACTGAAATCTTCCTTGTTCCTTGTCGATTCAATCTGCTTGAATATTCTCTCTTGGAACTGGCTTGAGTGGATCTTCTCGACATTGTTCCAGAAAACTATTTTTAGCGCTCCCCTTGTTCCGCCCCTGAAAGTCCTGCATCCAATCAAGCCGGTCTCTGTGCCTATCTTCTCAACATAGGTGTCTGCTGTGCGCCAGTTCTTCTGCAGGAGAAAAGCTATTTCCTGTACAGTCCTAGGCTTGAGGTAGACGAATTCTGTGATTTTCTTTTCAATCTCTTTGTTAAGTACCATTTTAGCAGGTTATTATCATAGTGTTTTAATATTTTTTTATATTTCTGACAAAAAAAGTACAACGGTGATACAATATAAGCAGTTTGTGAATGTTTTTTTTAGGTTAATAACCTAGATGCGTAAGGTAAGGCTTGCACAATATCTTCGGTATCCAAAGGAAAATCAATCACTCTGTCTTCCTCAACATGCAGATAACTGTTAGGCCAGCGAAACCAGCCAGATTCATAATGAAGAATGTTTATGACATGGGTTATTCTCTGATAGTCTTCCTCTCTTCCTCCGACTATCATCCTGTGCTGCACTCCTCCGCCATAAGGCCTGAAATGATTGCCCACAATGCACTCCAAAAAAGAGTAGCACGAGACAGCAGCTGGAGCTGAGATGACTCCTTCCCATGGGAAAGGGTTGACCTGCTGGTCCAGTATTGGCTTGCCATGCTTTTCCAGGAATTTCTGGGCATTTGTGTATGTCCTTTCTGCATCATTCCAGAGAGGGCAAACACCATCCCCGTCTGCCCAGTGCATCCCATTAATATACGCTGTCCTTACAAGTAATTTAGCCATTTTTGATCACCTTTTGCTATTATCCCTCCTTCTAAATGTTCATCTTAACCTCAAGGAATCCCGGCAGATGAGGATAAAGCTTCTCGACATTGTCATCTAAGGGCTCATTAACTTGGATTATCCTTTCTTTTGATTTCACATAGTCCCTAAAGACGTCATGGTGGAAAATGTTTGAATCAACCAAGTAATCAATTGCTTCCTCAATCTTTTCCTTGTGCATTTCAAGATTTGCCGCCCTGATTACGTGTAGATAGCTGCCACTGCGCGGCCCGAATATGTTAGCTACAAGACAATCCTGCACAACATAGGCTGCGGCAGCATAGTAAGGTTGCTGATAGGCATAAAGAGCGTTTCTCGTGAATTCCTCAGTGATCTGCCTAGCATCCTTTCTGTGGGAGAGGAATGAGCGCGTGAAGAGATATGATTTTTTCGCGTCATTATCATCAGGGCCTTTCCAGGGTTCATTCCATTCTCGCCAGCAATTCGCAATTGTCGGCTCAAGGCCTGCAAGGCTTTTCTCTTTGATAAGTATCTGGGCCATCATCATTACCTTTCTTTTTTCACATATCCTTTTCCATGCAAAGCATAGGCTTCTAGAGTTATCATCTCTCCGTGCTTTATCACTTTGGTTGCATTGCCTGTGCCGATGATGGACGGAGGGACATGCTTGCTAATAACTTCGTCCAAGGTCAGGACGGCGAGGTGGCAGGTCTTCCCACCGTGGTCTGTGACGAACCCAGCAGCATGTTCAAGATATATTATTATGTCAGGGTCTGCGTGCGCGAGCACAATGATCGGCTTATCTTTCTCTTTTTTCACAGCTCTGATTGGGTGCTCTCGGCTGACAACATAGGCTTTGGCTTGAGCATAGCCCTCTTTTATCACAGTACCCTCGATTACTCCTTGCAGATTAGCTTTTGCTTCTCTCTTGCGCCAATCAGCTTCCATCCAGTTCTTCAGTCCCTGCTTCAATGCTTGGTTGTAGTCAATGCCCCGGGCATAGGCTAGGCTCATGAGCATCACAATAACTTCCCCATAGGCGAGCTTCTCCCCTTCTATTGTGCCGTGAGGCCTGGCATTGGGGTTGAGCTTGGGGTCATGGGTTATGTACTTGGCAATGTCTCCAATCTCAGATGTCAGCAGTGCAAGCCTGAACTCAGCGTCTTTCCTGTCTTCCTTTGACATCAAGCCCTTGATAATCTCATCAATGTTCTGCTCTTTTCCCATAAGATCCTCCTCACGTCTATTGTTGCAATGAAATCCTTTATAGCGTTGTATCAAGGATAAACTTTTTTACAGGCTAAAGTGCAACGCTGCGAACAATTCCTTTCTGCAAAAAATATTTAAACCAATGATTTTTATTTGGATATGATGATAATTACAATCGGCGGATCATCAGGCGGTGGCAAGTCAAGCATCTCCAAGGCTCTTGCTGCGAAGCTTGGCTATAAGCGCTACAGCGCCGGTGACATCTGGCGCAACTGCGCTGCTGAGAGAGGCATGGCCTTGCATGACTTCAACAAGCTGGCTAAGACTGACTCGTCCATTGACAAGATGGCTGATGATGCGCTGAAAAAGCTTGGCGAGATCGAGGATGATGTTGTTGTCGAAGGTCGCATGGCTTTTTTCTTTATCCCTGATAGCATAAAGATTTTTGTGGATGCCAAGCCAGAGATAAGGGCTAAGAGGACCATGGAGCCTAGCAGGGTGCAGGAGAACCATGAGAGCTTGAGTGTTGCTAAGAAAAAACTGTTGGCCAGGGACGAGGGTGATGTTGAGCGTTACCTGAAGCTTTACAAGATCAATCCTTTTGATATGAAGCATTATGATTTAGTCATTGACACCAGCAACAAGACTGTCGAGCAGACTTTGGATGTTGTACTTGATTTCTTGAAGAAAAATAAGAAGCTGTGATAGCAACAACTTTTTTTTGAGTTTTCGTGACAATCCAGTTATAGCATAAATATTTATATGTGCTATCTTCAGGAAAAAGCCATGATAATAACTCTAGGCGGAAGGGCAGGTGCTGGCAAGTCCAGTGTTGGAAAGGCTTTAGCAAAAGTTTTTGATTACCAGTTCTATAGCGCTGGCGACGCTAGGCGTAAGTATGCTCTTGACAAGAGCTTGTCGATTGCTGAGTTGAACAAGATTGGGGAGAAAGACCCGACTTCTGACAGGCTGGTTGATGAGTATCTCGGAACAATTGGGACGATAGAGGACAACCTTGTCATTGATGCTCGTTTAGGATTTTATTTCATCCCTAAGAGCATCAAGGTCTTCCTTTCAGCTGACGACCATGTGCGGGCTAAGAGGACTTTTGAGAAAGCTCGCCCAGAAGAGCGGCCTAAGGATCTTGAGGAAGCATTGAGATTGCTGGATGCAAGGGAGAACTCAGATGATATTCGCTATCAGAACCTTTATGGCGTGAATCCTTTGGACACCAAGCGCTTTGACATATGGATTGATACTTCTGCCAAGACTGTGGAGCAGACCTCTGCGCTAATCCATGGCTATATTGTGTCGCCGGTAATGAAAACAGCAAACAAGTTTGCTGATTCAAAAAACTAAGGTTTTTTGAAGAATAATATGAGAATTTAATCCTCTTCTTCGCGCTGTGGCACTTCGAAGACTGTCTCTTGCACTTCGCCGTTGACTACTAGCTCGTTGCCGTCGAAATTCATGTTGCAGATGATCTCGAATAATATGAGGTGGGAAGATATTTTGTTACCTTCTTCCACCTCAATTATTACTGGCTCTAGCCTTGTAATCTCTACGGTCTCGTCTATAATTTGCTCTGTAATACCGTTGCAAGCTTTCATGTTGATTGGCTATGGTTTGTTGGCGATTGGCTTCCAGTAGCCTGATTAGGATAATAGTGGTGGTTGAGGTATTTAAATGTTTCGCTTTGGAAAAAAACTCATAGAAAAGCAAAAATAAAATATTTTTGAATTTTAATTAAAAATTAAAAAGAGAAAAAAAGAATCACTCAGCCATTCCACACAATAATGTTGCCTCTGCCCTTCTTGATCTTCCTTATCTTGCCCTGGCTTTCAAGGTCTGTGAGCATCAGGCTTATCTTAGCCTCTGACATCGGGAACTCTTTCCTTATATCCTTCTGCTTCACCCTCTTGTTCTTCCTGATAAAATCAGCCAGTTCTCCCAAATCATCTGCCTCAGTCTCAGCCTCAAATTTCCCAGCCTTATCAGCAAGCTTCTCTTTCTTACTGAACCTACCTAGAAGCTTGCACTTCTTGAGGGCGACGCAATAAGCCCAGAGAAACATAATCACAATTATTACTCCTGTAAGTATGAGTACTATCTGCTTGGTGACAGTCTTCACTTCGCCATTAAGCTCAGTGCTGTAATCATTCTCCAACTCCAAGTCTTCCAGGTCATCGCTCGGGAACATTATCAGGTCTCTCACATAATCGCCATCCTTGATAATGGAGATGTTATCCTCGACATAATATGTAGTGGTATTGGATGCATCCCTCAAAGAAGCTGCGATGACATACTCTCCTAATGGGACATTGAAGGAATAGGCTCCATCAACAGCCACCACAACCTGCTCAGGCAGGGTGTTGATTCTCACGACACTATTAGTGGCAAGCCTGAAGCTGTAATCATACACTTTGCCATGCAAGCTTGCTGCCAGAGAAAAAGGTAGGACTATCAAAAGTAATACTATGTATACTGCCCCCTTTTGCATGATAAAAAGAGCAGTGAGATATTAGTATAAAAAGCTTGCGGAAGATTAACCAGCCAAAAAGCTTACTTATCAAGAAAAAAACCTAAAATAAACTTTTGTAAAGGATTAAAAGCTTAAAATAAGGTTTTTTTTCTTGCCAAAAAAAGTATGTTTATAAATAAAATCTGCGTCACCAGATGAAAAGCTAATTTTAAACAGCAAGATCTACAAACAGTACGGAGGATGAAAAAAATGGATGCGAAGAAACTATCTGCCTTTTTTGTGCTAGCAGTGTTTCTCCTTCTCGCCTTGCCATCAGCAATTGCAGAGAATGGCGACAGGCTGAGGGTCGGAGACAGCAAGGGCACAAGTGAAAGAGCAGGATATGACCGCGAGCTAGAAGTGGAGATTGAGTCTAATATAACAAAAGTTAAGATAGAGACAGTGGACCAGTGCGTCGAAATGATGAAGGAGAGGCAGCCTAATATTACTGAGGCAAGGCTCAAGACTGCTTGCGAGAACGCGCTTTTGGTAAGGACCCAGCTGGCACCTAAGTTCGAGCAGGCACTGCCAAGAATCCAAAGGTTCATGGTACAGAACTCAGAGAAAATCCAGAGTTTCCTTGAGAAGCTGGATGATAAATCTTCTGAGAAGATAAAGAACCTTGACAGGGCAAGATTAAAGGAATGCCTGAATGACACAGATGATTGCAAGGAAAGGATAAAGAACTGGACTCTTGACCATGTAAAAGTCAAAGACCTTCTTAAGAAAAGATTTGTTGCTCAGGACAAATTGCTAGAGTTCCAGAGCAAATACTTGAAGGCCAAGCAGAAATACCTTGAAGTCAAAGGTAAGCATCTCGAGATAAGGGACGAGTTCTTAGGCCTGAAAGATGACCTTGTCAAATGCAAGGCTTCAAAGGAGAATTGTACTGAGCTAGAGAACAAGACCTTTGAGAAAGCCCAGGAAGACCTATTGGCCATATCTGACAGATTAATCCAGCACCTTGAGAAGCTGAAGAGCAAGGTAGAGGGTGCAGAGAACCTTAATGAGACAGAAGTTGATGAAGCCATTGACAAGATTGATTCTTGGATTGAAGATTTAGAGGATGCCAAGGATGATGTGGAAGCAGCTGACAATCTTGATGAGCTCAAAGAAGCTTCAGAAGCAATAAGAGCTGTATGGAAGGATATGCAGTACTCTGCTTTCAGGTATGCTGAGAGAGTCATCTATTCCACTGTCGGGCAGATATTCTCTAGGAGCGAATTGCTTGAGAAGAAGCTCGAGACAGTGATTGTCAAGCTAAAAGATAAAGAAGTCAACACCACTGAGATGGAAGACTTGCTTGACAATTTCAGCGCCAAAGTCGATGATGCTCGAGAGAAGATGCGGGACGCGAATGATATGTTCGAGAAAGCCAAGGATTTAAGAGATGACGGGGACACTGAAGGAACAAAGGACAAGCTTGAAGAGGCTAAGAATCTCACAAGAGAAGCTCATCAGGACTTGAAGGAAGCCCACAAGATACTCATGGACTTGGTGCACAAGATAAACCAGAACAACGAATCATTTGACCCTGATGAGGTCAGCGAGGACGAGGAAGTAGAGCATGTCGAGGAGGACTGAAGATGAGAAAAGCATTCATAGCTTTAGCAACCCTTTCCATGCTAGTGCTCCTCATAGCTGGATGCAAGGCTCCGAGCCAAGCACCTGAAGCTGACAAGACAGCTGGTGAGCAGAGCACTGCTGAGAGCACCACTGGCCAGGCAGCTGACACCACCATCACAGGAGGGCTTAGCGAAGTTGACAGCCTCAACAACGAGCTCAATGATCCTGAGCTTGAGAAGACAGATGAATACCTCGACGAGGTCACCTGGTAAAAACTTTTTCTTTTTTCTTTTTTCTTGTCAAGACTAATCATCATGCAAATCAATTAATTTTTTATAGCCCTGACATTTCCTTTGGTTATATGATAGAACTTGATGGCAGCCACGGAGAAGGAGGAGGAGCAATCCTCAGGCAGGCTTTGGCCCTTAGCATGCTTACTGGCAAGGCTTTCAAGATAGCCAATATCAGGAAGGGAAGGTGCAATCCTGGGCTTGCAGCCCAGCATGTAGCCTGCGTTGACGCAGCCATGGCTCTCTGCAATGCAGAAGTTGTTGGCAGGTACACTGGCAGCACTGAGCTGAGCTTTTCTCCAGGAACTTTCAAAGGAGGCCATCATGACATCAACATCGGGACAGCAGGCTCTATAACCTTGCTCCTCCAGTCTTTGATGCTTCCGAGCATCTTCTGCGGGAAGAAAGTGTCATTCCACATCACAGGAGGCACAGACGTCAAGTGGTCCCAGCCTTTTGATTATTTCGCATCTGTGTTCCTGCCTCAGATGAGGAGGTACGCTGACATTGAGGCTAGCCTCTTCAAGAGAGGATATTATCCTCGCGGAGGAGGAGAAGTGAAAGTGGTCATCAATGGCAAATACACTTCTCCTGGAAATGCTCCTTCAATCCTTTTGCTTGAGCAGAAGAAGCTCTTGCAGATAAGAGGAGTGAGCCATGCTTCGCTTGAGTTGCAGGATGCAAGAGTGGCTGAGAGGCAGGGTGAAAATGCCAAGCTTTTCCTTGATAAGCTGAAAGTCCCTTTCAATATCATCAACCAGTATTATGTTGCTCCAAGCACAGGCTCTGGCCTTACTCTCTGGGCTATTTTTGGCGAGGATGAGATTGACCAGGTGAATCCTGTGATTCTTGGCTCTGACAGTCTTGGCGAGAAGAACAAGAAGGCAGAGCTTGTAGGCAAGGAAGCTGCAGAGAGGCTGTTGCCAGAAATAAATTCTGGAGCTGCTGTTGACAAGCACCTGGCAGACCAGCTCATACCGTTCATGGCACTCACTGGCGGGCTGATAAAGACCAGCCAGGTGACTGAGCATGTCAAGAGCAACATCTATGTTGCTGAGCAATTCCTTGATGTCAAGTTCGAGATAAAGGATAATCTTATCAGTTGCGAGAAAAAGGCGCCTGCTGCTCAATCCCTGCAGTGATAAAACAAATATTTATTAAGAACTTGTACTCTTTCAGTCTTATGGGATTATTCAATCATCTTTTTGGGAATAAAAAGAATATTGCAAAAGAGTTAGCTATGGATGATGACAAGCGCATGGCTCTCTGGGAGCAGCATGTCCTTAATTATGATGCGCGGGAGAAATTATGCAAAAATTTTAATTACTGGAATATTGAAAATGCTGTCAGGAATCTGGATGAGACTATCCGTGTGTTGGAGCAGATTGAGAGCTTGATTTCCCCAGAATTAATCACCTTGGAAAAGGAAGTCAAGATTGATAAACAAGCTATTCAAGACCTTAAGAATCTGGAGATTTTATGCCATGTTGACAGCATTTCTGAAATTTTTGGGGCTACCAAGAGGAAAGAAAAGATACTTTTAGAACTTTTTAATAAAATCTTTAAGGTCATCACAGTTGAACTGCAATTGATAAAACTAATCAAGCAAAGACCTCAGAATGTGAGGAAGCTTTTGCTTGAGCTTTTCAACATCATGTACAAAGACGAGGACAAGCTTTACAAGGTGTTTAGGGACAGATACTATGCTAATGAGAATGAGCGCATGCATTCAGACATAACAAGGATTACGCGAGCAATCCTCCTGCAGGAAGAACTAGAAAAACGAATGGAAACAGATGATGAAAAGTTTGCCAGGCAGGTGCGTAAAAAGATGATTGATCCTGAATCAAATCATAGTTATAGGAGGCTTGGAGAAGCTATCCTGGACAGGCTTGCAGCAATGGCTGGCTCCCCATTGCCCAGGGACGCGGAAAGTTTTATGGCAGGTATAGATAAACTTGACAAATTTGTTGATGATGATAATCTTATGCGTGAAGTAATCAGAAAGTTAAGGCCGAGGTTTGATGACACTAAAATCAGGATAGTTATGAGCTCGTTCCGCTCTGCATACAACAACCTTCACTTTGAGGACATAATGTCTGACTTATGAACTTGTTTTGGCTTCTACTCCCATTTGATTGACATGAGCAGGTGCTTTATAGCACGGGGAAAGGTCCTCTTGAAATCCTTGCACGCGTAGCCCAGCTCTATCTCTTTGAAAGGCGTCTCATAGTAGATTTTTAGAGGGTGGTCATCGGGCATCTGCCTGTAGCAGTCCATTGCTTCGAATATGTTCCCTACAATCTCCTCTGCCAGGGCTTCCAGCTGCTTGGGGTCGTCAAGGTCAATCTCAAGAAGATAGTCTCTTAATTCGTATTTGTCTTTAGGAGTTTTTTCAGATTGCATCATCAGCGCCAGGATTTTCCATCTCTGCAAGCTTGATATCATCGTATAATTCCCTTATGGTGGCGTAGAGCAGGTCTTTTTCAGAGCCTGTCAGCTTGATGTTGCTGTAAACATCCCTAAGCTCCATGTAAACCTTCTTTGCCTCTGCAATCTTCTTGTCCCTCACCAGGGCCTTGCAGTCATCTATCATGTTGTAGATTTCCAGATGGCTCTCCTTTATCAGGTCCTTGGCTGTGAATGGAGGCGATACTATGTGTCCTCCTTCAAGCTCAGTCTCAAGGTAGTCTGAGAATCCTTTCTCTTTTATATGCTCCTCTGCTTGCAAAAGCCTTTTCTGGGCTTCTGTCAGGGCTTCCTTGTTCTGCTCTATCTTGTCCTCTATCTCCAGCAGCTCTTTTTCACGCCTGGAATATTCCTTTATCTTGGCGTATATCTCGTTCATCCTGGTGTTGAGCTTCTCATAATCATCACGCATCACAGGCAGCTTTTCCATCATGTATCGGGCTTCTTCCTTGCTCTTGGTGAATTCTTCCTTCTGCTTCTTGATATACTGGCTTAGATCAGCATAGAAGTCTTTATCTAGCCGTTGCAGTTCGCCTGCTTCTTTTTCTCTCTTCCATGCCTCGTAAAGTTCTCTGTAATTCATTTTTCTTTCCACTTAACAAGTCAAGAGTGTTAACTCAT
>JBGOZE010000044.1:0-11170 GCA_041479965.1 Candidatus Nanoarchaeia archaeon
AGCTATAAATAGCCTATGATATATATTGTTCTAAATATATATTTCATAACCAATAAGTATAAAAAGGCCTTTTTTCTAGGTTGCCGTATGACAAAAGAGGACAAAAAACCAGAGAAAGAATCAGAAAACCTCGAATTGAAGGGTTTTTTGTCATTTTTAATTTTGCATGATCTATGCGTTAAGAATTTGTGTGGCGACGAGCTTTCCAAGTCAATTGGAAAGCGCAAGAATGGCCCTTTAACCCCCGGCACCATCTATCCTGCCCTGAAGAGACTCAGACGGAAGAAATTCATAGCATACCGTCGCCAGGGCAGGAAGAAGGTGTATTCTCTCACAGATAACGGCAGAAAAGAATTAGATAAGCTGTACGGCCTTTTCAGCATTTACTTCCACGGATTGAAGAACAAGATTGTGCGTAACCCTCCTAAAAAGAAAGATTCTAGGAAGAGGAAATAGTATAAAAGTTTTAGTATTTGATTAGAAGTTTTATAATGTAATACTTGCTTAATAAACTGTTTATTTTCACAAAAGGAGTGAAGAGCAGTAAAAGGTGAAACGATGTTCGATTCCATCAAAAGAAAGCCGCTTTTTCAGATAACCAACAATTTCATCCAGATAAAAAAGAGGGCTCGCCAGCTTAAGAAGGATGACCATCTTTTCCAGAAGATGCGCAAGAAGATCTTCAAGTTCAGCCCTGAAAAGATATATGCGCTGCAAAAGGCTTATCTGCCTGACCGTGAGGATAAATTCAATAATAAAATGCATGTCATGATCCACCAGTTTGCCAAGGAAGTAGTGGTTTTCTTCC
Source organism: Candidatus Nanoarchaeia archaeon (assembly GCA_041479965.1). GTDB lineage: Archaea > Nanobdellota > Nanobdellia > Woesearchaeales > SM23-78 > SM23-78. The sequence continues at coordinate 809 of JBGOZE010000044.1, forward strand.
AGATGTATGGCCAGGTTTTCAAGGACTTGAAGGAGCTTATCATTAAGCATGTGAATGAGCATAATGAGTGCGACAAGATAGGGGGCCAGTTAGTCAAGTTGACAGAGAATTATGCTGAATGGAATGAGCTGTCTTCTGATGGAAGGCGGGAGATGATGAACTCGCTTAGCGATTATCGGGTGAATGTCAATGACTTCAAGTCAGTTTATGATTATGTGAAGGCAGATTATGCAAATCAATCTTTCTTGGTAAGTATATCATCACGGACAATCGCCTAGCCAAAGTCATGGAGGACCTATTGGACAGGGGACAGGACCAAATGAAAAAATACGAGGCTTCCAACAACCCAATGTACACGAGAAAACTTTTCAAAAAGTATTTATAGGTGTAGTTCGTATAATATACATTATACGCACATTATTCGTGTGCTTTATGCTTAAATAAGGGAAAAAGCCTTTCCCACAGTAAAAACAAGGAGAAAATCAAAGGCAATACAAAGAAAAACATAACAGCAGAGGTGGTCATTTTGGCAAAGGAACAGATGCATTCAGGCGGCGAACGAAAGAAGAGAGGAATAATAACCAAGGAATTCATAGTTGGCCTATTGGCAATAGTTTTAGGGGGATATAACCTGTACTATTTGTACACTAAAAAGTTTCTATTGGGCATTAATCTAGGCTCTAGCTTCACCCAATCTTTAGCGAACATCATATTGGTGATAGCAGGCCTTATTCTTTGGGTGACCGCGTATAAGCTCTGGAGATACAAGTGGCACGCCAGTAGGTTTATCTAAGCCAGCAGGACAAGTAAAATAGCCAGGAGGACTAACATATGCCTGAAGATGAGCTCTTGAAGAAGCTAGGAATAGAACTCAAAATAAGGGGTTTTAGCACTGAGACTGTCAAAGCCTACACTAGGCACAATGCTAACTTTATCAGTTACATAAACAAAGCCCCTAGCACGGTCACAGAAGATGATTTAAAGGGCTATTTAGCCTATCTGATCTCTGACAAGAAGCTCAATGCCAGTTCTGTGGCCCTTGTTCGCTCTTCTCTCTTGTTTTTCTTCAACCAGGTGGTCGGTAAGAGCTTCTTGGCCATAAAAACCCCTAAAATCCAGAGAAACCCTCCTGAAGTGCTCACAAAAGAAGAGGTCAAGATTCTCATAGATTCCTGTTCCAACCAGAAGAGTAGGCTCATGATTCAGCTACTTTACTCATCGGGCCTGAGAGTAAGCGAGTGCCTCAACATTAGGGTCGAAGACATGGATTTCAAGGAGAACATCTGCCTAGTCAAGAAGGGCAAGGGCAAGAAGGACAGGATGACCTTGCTCTCTGTCATTCTTGCAGAGCAGCTCAAGGGCTATCTGCAAAAAGAAGGATTTTCAACAGGGTTCATATTCAGAAACAGGCAAGGCAAACCTATATGTGTCAGGAATGCCCAAAAGATAGTCTCAGGTACAGCCAAGAAAGCTGGAATAAAAAAAGAGGTCACTCCTCACAAACTCAGGCACAGCTTTGCTACTCATCTTCTTGATGCTGGAGTTAGCATCAGAGTAATCCAGGAATTATTGGGCCACTCTAACCTGCAGACCACCCAAATATACACCCGAGTCTCAAGGGAACATTTGAGAAACGTCAAGAGCCCTCTCGACGATTTATAAGGCTTTTCTGTCATTTTGAGGCTTTTTCCCTGTCATTTTCTTGTTCTCTAAATATTTTAGTTAGTTATTAAAATTTATAATATTGCTTAAACAATATATAGGTTATACGATACTAAATTATTCAATCAATGATAACATATTTTATGTTGTTATCTAATAGGCATATTAGAGTAATTCTAAACTATATCAGCAATGCTTATACACAACAGATGATTTTTTTATCAAAATTTCAAGGTAAAAAACATGGAAAAACAGGTCGGATCTCACAGCTGATGGGTGGCGAGCTGCCTGGCTATGCGAGAATCAATGTCCAGGACATTCCTCCTGGCCTGGAGCTCCTTGAAGTCCGATTCCAAGCTAAAAACCACGAGGTCATCTGCCAGCTCCCTTTTGACAGGCACTCCCTTGCTCAGCAGGTTGAAAATGTAAGCATTGACCATTTCCTCAGTGAAGCCAAGGCGTTTGGCGATCTGGCTAGAAGACAGTTCCTTGTTTATATAAAGAGTCATAAAAACTTCCTGTTCCCTGGGTGTCAGCCTGACATCCATCTTCCTGAACTTGTCAGGATTGACAAGGAACTCGAGTTCGTCAAGGCGTTCAGCAAGCTTATCCATCTTGGCTTCCAGCTCTGATAATAACCCTTGGTTGGCCTGGATTTCAGAAGTGTTCTGGTTGATTGCATCTAAGTGTTCATCAAGCTCGGCCTTCATAGCCCTGAAGGCTTTCCTTATGGCTTGAGCCATCAGAGAAACCTCTCCAATATTCTTCTTGCTGCTAAAAAGCTTCAAGATTCACTTCACCCCCTATTGACGTGAAAAAACTTGAGTAATCATGTATTTAAATAGTTTGTTGTTGTCCAAAATGACTTTTTTCTAATCTATTTTCAAGATAGAGAATATAATTATCAACCTCATCAAAGAAAGACAATAGCTCTTGCCTGGTGAAAGGATTCTCTCTCAATCGCATTGCTTTGTGGATGATGTGCTCTTTCTGCTCTCTTAGATGATTTTGCAGCTTCCTACGCGCAGGATGATACTTGAAACCATGATATGCCTGAGCTTCAACTCTCACTAGCTCAATCACGAACTTAGGGAAGTCATCAACAGGGAATTTCTCCTTTTTCCTGCGTACGTCATCCATGTTCTTCCTGAGCTGTTTTATGAGGAATTCTGCCTCATCCTTGAGCTTCATAGGCTTTGCAAAATCCTTTTTGAAATCAATTTTTTTGCCCCACAGCTGGTTGAAGAAAGGGAATCTCTGGACAAGCCTTTCTGCCCTTATGATGCTAATCACTCCTTGATTGTCTCCTTGCCCCTTCAGTGAGCTTATGGTGAAAGCCCTGAACCTGCATTCAAAGCCCAAACAAATGTCTTCCCTATGCTTCAGGAGGTGCTCATTGATGGTTTTCTCGACGATAAAATCAAAGCCAGGCTCTACGATGCTGAAGAAGTCAATGTCGCTGTCTTTCACGCGCTCCTCTTTGGATAGGATGGTGCCCGCCAGGTACAGTGATATCAAGCCTTTATCCTTGAGTTCTCTCACCAGGTATGCCTTGATGTTAGCTATGGCTTTTCTTATCTTTTTGTTTTCCTTGCTAAAACCCAGCATTATTGTCACTTCAAAAACCTTATTTTTACGCGAACATCACGTTTGAATCTCGTTATAGAGTGATTCTTATGAAATAACTATTTAAACCCTTGCCTTTACCTGTTATATATGACTAAAAAAGAATTGAGCATCCTATTATCCAAGCTGAAGGTGTTTGAGAAGCCTTCCATGATGCTGGAACAGCACCCCACAGACTCTGAAGTGGCAGGCGAATCCTTGTGGTTTGCTTATATGCAAGGAGACATAGCTGGCAAGACAATAGCTGATTTGGGCTGCGGCACAGGCATCCTGGGCTTAGGAGCCTTGCTGTTGGGAGCCAAGAAAGCCTACCTAGTTGACATTGACTCTGAAGCGCTCAGCCTGGCAATGCAGAACAAGAGCTTCCTGGAAAAAGAGACAGGCCAGAAACTTAACGCCATCTTCTCAGCTGGTGACATAAGCATCTTTGATGAGAAGGCTGATGTGGTCATCATGAACCCTCCTTTTGGCACCAAGAACCAGAACATCGACACCCTCTTCCTGCTCAAAGCCATGGACATGGCTTCAGTAGTCTATTCCTTCCATAAGGCAAGCACCAAGGATTATATTGACACCTTGATTTCTGAGAGCCATTTTGAGAAGACCCATTACCAGGAATTTGATTTCCCATTGAAAATGAGCATGGCTCACCACAAGAAAAAAATAGAGCGCATAAGGGCTGGCTTGTGGAGACTTAAGAAAAAGTAATCTTTATAAACCCCTTATTAGTTTCAGGTTGTAAAATGGAGATAAAGGTCTTAGAGCACACCAAGAAAAGGATTATCTTTGAGCTTATAGGGGCAGACCACACTTTCTGCAATGGCCTGAAAAAAGAGCTCTGGAATGATGCCAGCGTCAGGGCTGCGGCTTATAACATAGCTCACCCGCTCATAGGCATCCCTAGGTTCATAGTTGAGACCAACGGCCAGAAAGATGCTGATGAGGTGCTAAAGGCAGCTGTGAGCAGGCTTAAGAAGCACAACAAGGAATTCTTGACAATTTTCAAGGAAGCCAAGAAAAAGGCTAAATAAGTTTTTTTTTCAAAATAGATTCTGAAAGAATTAATATCTGCTTAAGGAATGCCTGCTTGGCTGTTCTTCCCTATAAAATCATTGTATCTTAGCTTCATGACATATTCTTCTCTTCCGTTGTCAGAATCAACTTTCTCTGAGATTATGCTGAAGTCAAACTTCTTGAACAGCTTGAATGCGCATAGATTGTCCTTGTAAACGCTTAGATTGATGGTTCCAAGCCCTATGGTGTTAAAGGCATGGTCGAGCAATACGCGCATGGCATCTGTGCCTCTTCCGTGTCCTCTGTTCTCCCCTATCATGATCTTCAGTTCCGGACCATCATTGAATTCCTCTGTGTCTATCAAGTTAATATCTCCTATTGGCGAGCTGTCGCCCTTGTCGAATATGCACAGGGTTAGCTCTCCAGGGTCTTGGTTGCACTCTTGCACCATCTTCATTATCTGCTCAGAAGTGTACTGGGACTTGTCATCCCCTGTGCCTTTGATTATGCTCTCGTTCTCAAGCCATTTCTTGTAGAGCTCGCAGAATCCTGCGTCCTCAGGCAAAGGGCCCAGACTGACTGCTTCTCCGTGGAGCAGTGGCATCTGCTGGAGGCTTTTCTTGTAGTCCCTGATTGACCTGCACCTCAGAATCGTTGTCTGGATTGTGTCCTCTTTTTGGATTGCTTCTGTCATGGTGAGATGCTCGACTGGGAGGTTTTTTATAAGTCTTGCGAAAGCCTTTATAAGCAACGCTACTGACGAGTGGCACTTCTGATAGGATAAATTATTAAAACCCCTTATGATTTCCCTCAGCCATGAACCAAGCAGACAAGAAGCTTCTGTTGAAACTGGCTAGGGATTCTATCCGGAGCTATCTCAAAGGCAAGAAGCCTGACATGAAAGCAGCCCAGCATCTCGCTGGCAAGCAAGGGGTTTTTGTGACTTTGCATGACAAGAACGGGGAGCTAAGAGGATGCATAGGCTTTCCAATGCCTGTGTATGCCTTGAACATGGCAGTCGTAGAGGCTGCGAGGAGCGCTGCATTCCATGACCCGAGATTCCCTCCAGTCAAAGAGGAAGAGATGAAAGACATGATGATAGAAATTTCAGTCCTTACCTTGCCAGAGCCGGTCAAGGTGAGCCGGCCTAATGAGTTCATGGAGAAGATAAAGATAGGAGAAGACGGACTCATAATTGAAGGAGCCTACGGCTCAGGATTATTATTGCCTCAAGTAGCCACTGAGAACAATTTCAATGTCCAGACCTTCCTTAACTGCCTCTGCCAGAAAGCAGGCATGGGATTCAACTGCTGGAAAGACTTGAATAACAAAGTTTCTAAATTCCAGGCTATAGTGTTCAATGAGAAGGATATCAAATAAAAGATATTCAGATTACATTTTTCTCAAAATTGTTCTTAATGAACTAATGCATTTCAAAGCTTGCTGGGTCTGCGTAAGCGCTGCAGTCTTAAACTCAATTAATGGTGTTGAACCTCTGAATTTTTTGCATTGACTCACAGTGTACTCAAGTCCCTGTATAGTTTTTTTAAGAGTTTCTGCCAAATCTTTTATTCTTGAGATTTCAAAATCAATACCATCTCCTGATTCTAGAACATTTTTCACTTCACGATGAGCTTTATCAAAATCCTCACTTATTATTTTCTTCCTTATATCTTTTAAATTCCTTCTTATACCAACCATTCTGAACCTCCTTTCAAATTTGGATTATTTATTTCCCGTATCTTCTCTGCCTGCTAGAGAATTCATCAATGCATTTCTTCAGGTCTTCTTTGGTGAACTCTGGCCAGTGCTTGTTCTTGAGGAAGATAATCTCGCTGTAGATGCCCTGCCAGGGTAAAAATCCGCTAAGCCTCTCCTCGCTCGTCCTGATTATCAGGTCAGGCTCGCTCTCCAGTAAGAGGTGCTTCTGGAACACTTCTGAAGTTATGCCCTCTGGCTTTAATTTGCCATCCTTTACTTCCTGCGCCATCTTCCTGGCTGCCTGTGTTATCTCCCATCTGCCCCCATAAGCGATTAGCATGTTGAGCTTGTAATCCTGATTGTTCTTGGTGAGCTCCATTATCTCATTGAGGTTATCCCTGAGCTTTGCAGGCAGTCTCTCAAGGTCTCCGATGAATCTTACCCTGTATTGGTCCTTGACTTTTCCTTTCTTGAGGTTTTTCAGGAATTTTGTGCTGAACTGCTGGAACAATCCTAGTAGAAAATCAACCTCTCGTTTGTCCCGCTCAAGATTGTCAGTGCTGCAAGTCCAAAAAGAGATTTCCTTGACACCTTCTTCCTTGCACCAATCAATGAGCTTCTCAAACACTTCAGCACCTTTCCTGTGGCCTTCCCAGGCTGGCAAGCCTCTCTGCTTGGCCCATCTCCTGTTGCCGTCAGGTATTATCGCAATGTGTTTTGGTGTGTTCTCTGTCATCTTTTATCCTGAGTAGGATTAATATTTATAAAATTTATGCAATAAGAAATGAATAATTGTCTCTAAAGCGTGTCCTTGCACTGAGGGCAGACCAGTTGCCCGTCAACATCTTCTAGGTCAGAAGAGTAGTTGCTGCACACCTCGCACACGCCCTCGTCTTCTTCGCTGCTTCCTATTTTTCTGCCTTCTTCCCTGATCTCGAATTTCTCGACTATGATTTCAAAGAGCTGGGGCTGTATCTTGAGGATGTCCTTTATGGTCATGAATCCTACGAATTTTCCCTTGTCAAGAACAGGCAGGTGCCTTATGTTATGGTCCCTCATTATCGTGAGGGCTTCGTACAAGTCCTTTTCAGGACCTATTGTCATCAACTCTGTTTCCATGACTTTTGAGATGGGAGTCTTAGCAGGGTCTAGGAGAGCAGCTATGCCTTTTCTTACCATGTCCTGCTCTGTGACTATGCCGATAATCTTGCCTTTATCTTCGACTAGCAAGCTTCCGACGTGCTTGTCATTCATTATGTCAGCGCATTGCTTAAGAGTAGTGTCTTTGCTCACAGTCACCGGATGCAGGGTCATGCAATCTCCGACCTTATATCCTGTTTTCATGAAAATATCACCTTCTTTTGTCCTGTGAATTATTGTTGGTTTAAAAAGTTAATCTAGTAGTTCACCATTATCTCAACGTCCTTGCCGAAGATGCTCTTCAGGTCCTCGAATATGGGCTCCTTGATGAACACTCTCTCTGGCATCTCGACTGCTGTCAAGGCTGCTTCGTACTCTTCCAATGAGCTGGCCTCTATGTTCCTAAGCGCTCCTTCAGGAGTTATGTCTGCTTTGGAGATGTCCTTTTCCTCGTTGTCTATGTCGTGGATGATGAAGGCTTTCTTGCCTAGCAGCACTACTTCTCCGAACTTCTTTCCGTGCTTGACTCGAAGCCTGGTCTTCTCAAGCTCAATCCCTCTCTTCCTTTGGATGTACTCCACCAGGAATCTCAGAAGCTCCCGTGAGTCTTTCTGTACGCTCTGAACTTCTGCCTTGGTGAGCTTCTTGTTGTCATAGTCTTTCTTTGCCTTCTCGATGTCTTTTAGTATCCTCAGGTATTTCTCAGGTATCAATCCTTTGTGGACTATCTCTTCCTCGAACATCTTGATCATGTCAAGGTCCTTGACCTTGGCCATTCCTTCCATCTTGAGGATGTCCCTGACCACTGTGACTATGCTTTCATAACTGTGCATCACGCTCTCCTCTTCCTTTTTCTTCTCAATGTCCTTGAATAACTCTTCCAGTCTCTTCAGGTATTTCTCAGCGTCCTTCAGGAGCTTGTCAATCTCTTCACCGGAAAGGTCTTTCTTGGTTCCGTGCTCCAGGTCCTTCCTCACCTTGATGTTCCTCTCAAGAATGTCAATGTACTCGTCTTCGAGCATTTTTTCTTTCTTGACAAAGATGTCTTTCATGATTTCAGGAGTCTCCTTGGGAGTTGGAGGAGGTATGCCGTAGAGCATGAGGGCAGCTTGGCTTGGAGTGAGTATGGCGTAGAAGGTGTCTTCCATTCCAATATCCTTGAGCTTGTACTTTATCCTCTCAAGCATCTGCTCGCCTGTGCTCATGAACATGTCAATTGCTTCTGGGCTGGGTTTTATCCTTCCCATCTGCAATAGTAGCTTCCAGGGCATGAATATGCCTCTGTCATAGAGGGGTATGCCGTCTCTCAGGAAAGTGAAGAATATGGGGTTAGCTTCTTTTATTCCCTCCCAGAAATCAGTGAGTATGTAGACTTGGATGTTGAGCTTGTTCTCAATTCCTGTCATCTTGCCAGCATCAATGCCCATGCCGATGATGATAGCCCTCAGCTTGTCCTTTAGCTCAGCCCTGGTCATCTTCTTGACATCTGTGTCATCTATAACGATGAACACGTCGATGTCGCTCTTGTTGGTGGCCTTGCCCTGCACCAGGCTTCCTGCGAGCACGTAAGAGACAATGTACTTTTCGAACTTCTTGAGCACCATGTCCTTGTGTATCTCTGAAATCTTGATGGCAGAAAGCATTCCTGTGTCATGCATAGGAGCGCTCATGGCTATCATCTGCAGCACTTCGTACTTGGCGTCGTAGCAGGACTGCCAGACCTCTGTCAATAGGACTAGGTGAGGAGAAAGGTGCTTATGAGTCTCCTCAGCCATCTTGGTGATGATTGAGCCGAGCCTGTCCTTGAGCTCGTCCTTGCTTAGCTTCTGGGAATCAGTGTCATCAACCAGGACTAGGACGTTAATCTTTTCCTTCTTGTCATCATCCTTGTCAGGCGGCAAAAGGGCTACGCCCATGATGTAGCCTTCGAACTTGGAGACAATCTTCTCCTTGAAAGAATCAATTTTGTCTTTTATCTCCTCGAGCTTCTTCTTGGCCTCGTCAGGGATCTTCTCAGCCATCTTGTCAAGCTCATTGCCGAGAGAATTCTCTTCCTTCTTCTCCTCAGCTGGCTCCTTCTTCTCTTCCTTGTTGACAGCCTCGATTTTTTTAGCCTTGAATTTCTTTGTCAAGAAAAATCACCCCTTGATTTGATACATGATTATTCAAGAATATAAGAGTAGATAATTGTTTATAAAGGTTATGCTTAGAATAAAGGAAAATAAAACAAAAATGAAAAAGTTTTGAATCTTAATCAACAACCTCGTCTTTAATGGCAAGGTGTGTTGGTAAGCAAAAAAGCATAGCCGAACGAGGTTGGTGATTTCAAAAAAGGATACTGAATCATCTTATTAAAATTAGGTGTATGCTTTTTTGTTAATTAAAAATTAAGAAAAAAATGAAAAAGTTTTATTATTTATTAAGCTGATCGCCAATATCGTACTTCTTCTTGTCATCTTCTTTCTTGGATAGGCCGTAGGCATCAGATTCAACAGCTCTTCCTCTTTCATCTACCCATACGCCTTTCTCGACTCCACGTCTTATTCTCATAAGGTCATCCACATCATGGCCTGAGTACTGGACTTTGTCATCAATGGTGTAGCCTGCTTTCTCTGCCAATCCTTTCACATGGGATGCGATGTGCACCCTGTGCTTGCCTGCAAGATTAGAAGCAACCTTTTGGTTCACAACATAGTTCAAGGCGTTTTTGAGGTATTCTCCTTGATTTTCTTTCAGATGCTTTTTGATATGGCCAATAGTGGCTTTCTTGTTCTTGGCAAAATTCTCTGCAAGGCCTCTAAAGTAAGATTGCCTACCGCTGGCTCCAAGAAACTCATCCATCAGGCCAGTAAGGATCTCGTATTGATCTTCAATAGTGGCTTTCTTGTCAAAGTCTTTCAATGCCCCAGGATGGACCTTGTCGAAATAAGCCATGATTCCCTCGACAATGGCTTTCTGCAAGTCTTCTTTTTTCTGGTGTACCTTAGCATTGTCATCCTTGAAGGTCTTGGTGAGAGCGTCAGTTGTCTTCTTGTAGAGCTCGTCGATGCCAGGAGTGAATACATTGTTGTAGTAATGGTTGAGGTTTTCTTCCTTCTGGAAATTATCGATGTCCTTGAAAGAATCAGTAAGGTCCTTGTAGTGAGTGTCGTTCAAGTGGTTGAAGAACTCATCTAGGTTCTTGTGCTTCTTGAATTCTTTTCCTGTATAATCAACATG
>JBGOZE010000045.1:0-11094 GCA_041479965.1 Candidatus Nanoarchaeia archaeon
CCCTGAATCCAGCAAGTCAATCCTAGGGTTGACTGTGAAGAAGGATGCTGATTTCAGTGAGTGGTACACTCAGGTCATCCAGAAGGCAGAGATGATAGAGTACAGCCCAGTCAGTGGCTGCATGGTGATCAGGCCCTATGCTTATTCCATGTGGGAAGCTGTGCAGTCTTTCCTTGACAAGGAATTCAAGAAGACAGGGGTTCAGAACGCCTATTTCCCTCTCCTGATACCAGAGTCTTTGCTGAAAAAAGAGCAGGAGCATGTCAAAGGTTTCAATCCTGAAGTTGCCTGGGTGACTGAGCACGGAAACACCAAGTTCGAGGAGCGCCTGGCCATCAGGCCTACTAGCGAGACTATAATGTATGATTCTTATACCAAATGGATCAGGTCTTACAGGGACCTGCCATTGAAGATCAACCAATGGTGCAGTGTTGTCAGATGGGAGTTCAAGCATCCAGTTCCTTTCCTTAGGACCAGGGAGTTCCTCTGGCAGGAAGGCCACACTGTATTTGCGAGCAAGGAAGAGTCTGAGAAGGAAGTCAGTGACATCCTCAACATCTATGCGAGAGCCTATGAAGAATTATTTGCCACCCCTGTGCTCAGGGGCAAGAAGACTGATTATGAGAAATTCGCAGGAGCAGACTACACTGTTACAGTAGAGGCTATGATGCCTTCAGGCAAAGGAATCCAGGCTGCCAGCGCCCATCTTCTTGGGCAGAACTTCTCCAAGCCTTTTGACATCACTTTCCTTGACAAGGAAGGCAAGAAGCAGTTTGCCTGGCAGAACTCCTGGGGATTCACCACCAGGTCCATAGGCATAATGGTCGCTACGCATGGGGATGACAAAGGATTGATTGTTCCTCCGAGAGTTGCGCCAATACAGATAGTGATTGTTCCGATTGTTTTCAGCAACAAGCCTACTCTTAATGAGAAAGTGATGGACCTTGCCAAGGAAGTTCAGGACGAGCTTGTCAAGAATCGCTTCAGGGTGATGCTTGACTCATCTGAGGATGCTAGCCCTGGCTTCAAGTTCAATTATTGGGAATTGAAAGGAGTGCCTCTCAGGATAGAGATAGGACCTAAGGATGTTGAGAAGAACCATGTAGTCTTTGTGCGTAGGGATGATGGAGTCAAGGAAGCTGTTCCTGTTTCAGAAATTGTTCTGAGAGCCATCAAGAAGCTTGCTGAGATTCAGGACAGCCTTTACACCAAGGCCAAGAAGTTCATGGACGAGCACATAATCAAGGCAGCAAGCATGGTTGAGCTCAAGAAAGCTGTTGACGCAGGTAACATTGCGTTTGTGCAATGGTGCGGAGACCATGCCTGCGAGATCAAAGTTAAAGAGGAGACTGGTGCCAAGAGCCTTAATATTCCTTTCCAGCAGCCTGATGTAAAAGGCAATTGTTTCTGTGATTGCGGAAGGAAAGCAGACAGATGGATCTATTTTGCCAAGAGCTACTGAGGTCTTGAGATGGCTAATGGACAGATTGTGAGAAACCCTCCCGGAGATATTCTGAAGCATTTTGCCCAGAGGACAGACCTTAGGTCCATGGCTTATGTTGGCCCGGATGAGCTGGACAAGTTCATCTGGATTTTTGACACCAATGTCTTTGTGGACCCTAATTATTTTCCCAAGTGCCAGCACATAGTTCAGAATGGTAATTTCAGGGTTTCACAGGATGTTATTGACGAGCTCACACGGGGAGCGCCTGTCTCTAGCAATAGCGAATGGGGAAGAGCCTGTCAGCTAGCACATATTATTCTTCAGCAGCATCATGACAAGATCTTTTCAAAGCCTGATGCTCAGATAGTCAAGGAACTCCTAAAGCTTTCCACGCTGATGACCAAGCCATACATCCAAAAGGTGACTCTTGATAACATTGACCAGATTTACAGTGCCTTCAGGAACAGCAAGGACAAGAACCAAACCTTGGATAATTTCATCCACGCAATAAATAATTCTCTCAACGACACTTTGAGAAGGAATTTTGAATCAAGGGCAAAAGGCATTGTTCAGGATGACAAAGTCAGTCATATTATCGGATTCTTTTTGCACAACATGAAGGTGACTTTGAGGGATATCTTCCATAACATCATGAAATACTCATCCTTGGACCTTGACAACTGCAGGCAGATGATCCAGAAGCATTTTTTTAGGCCAATTGATTCTGATGTCAGGATAGCGGCTGATTATATCGAGCATCATAAGCCTCGCCATCATCTTGGCTCAAATGACAAGGATGTGGTTGAGCTCATAATCCTTCATGAGTATCGTGGGGCCTGAGCTCTTCTTCTTTGATAACTCCTTGTTTTTTTAAGAAATCCTCACTGATGGTTGGTATGTAATTTAGAGGTTGCAATCCTCCCATCCTCCCTAGGTTTTCATTATTCCTGGTGTAGCCTCCATCATTGTCTATAAGGAAGAAGCTTTTTGCCTGGATTGATTCCAATATGCTTTTGATTTCAGGGTCAGATATCACTTTTTCTTCTAGGCTAGAATATTTGATATACGGAGAAAGCTTTGTGTCAGTTGATAGATAGTTTTTGAGAACTTGCAGATCCTCAGGTGCCAGTGTCGTGTCCAGGCTTGATGAATCACTCACCTTGACGTATCCTATGCCTAGCGACCTGAAGCCGAATCTCTCGTAGGTAGGATTAGTCTTGACCAGGATATAGCCTCTGCTGCTCGGCTCTTTTTTCAGCTCTTCAAGGACTGTGTCCAATAGCACTACTTCTTCTGTGCCAGAGACGGCTGCCTCTAGATTAACGTCATATTCTTCATTGCTCATGGGCTGGAGAAAGAATTAGCTCTTTATAAATTTTATTATTTGTTACCATCAATAAGTAGTTTCAAATAAAGTTGAGTGCTTATCGACTTCCCTTTCAGGATAATATATGTCTGTGATTATAGGTTGGTAATTGTCCTTATCAAAGCAGACCTGAGCGTCAAGAATCCTTATCTTATCAACAACATCAATAAGAGGAACATCAGTCGTCCTGTCGATGGCAAGCGAGACAAGTCTGCCGAACGAGCCCTTATTGATAAGCTCAATTGCCTTTGTACCTGTCTGCTTTCCTCTTGTCTTGTCCTGGGCGCTAGGCCTTCCTGAGCGGACCAGGTACTTAAATGCGATGTCCCTGGCATTATCATCACCTGTCCGTTTAATATACTCCTGCGTAATAAGAGTAGCCACACTCCCCAGCTTAGGGTTGCCGTGCGCATCAAGTTCCTTGCTCTGGACAATCTCTCCAATACCTTTGATGTTCGTTCCCTCTGCGACTGCCACTAGAGTATACCTCCGACCATCAAGGTGATAGCCAGGATAGCGCTCCTTGAACTTGCGCTCCTCAATCCGGGAAAAAAGCTTGTCTAAGTCAGTCTCAACTTCAGGTATAGTCATGAAATGGACATTGGAAGCGATGCCTGAGTGGTATGTAAGATGACCTGCCCTGCGCCCCATTATCTCCACAAAATAAACCATGCCGTGAGAGCCTGCTGATGAGCGTACCTTATCAAGGTCAGAAGATGCTGAATCCAATGCACTGCTAAACCCTAAGGTGAACTGGGTGCCGCAAAGGTCCTTGTCAATAGTCTTTGGTATTCCAACAACCCTTAAGCCCTTGGCTGCCAGTTTTCCTGCAGCGCCAAGCGTGTCTTCTCCCCCAATAGCGATGACAGCATAATACCTGTCATTCAAGGTCTTCAATACAAGGTCAGAAATGTCCTCTTTGACAACAGACTTGTCAACGCTGGTGTACTTGAAAGGATTAGCCCTGCTGGTCATGAGCTTAGTGCCGCCTTCTCTCCCAATCCTTCTCACAGTTAAGACATCCTGAGAGGCTGTAAAAATAGAGGTTGTTTCAGGGTCATCATGCAATGAAATCTCACAAGCTCCGAGCCACCCCTCTGTGATTCCGTCAACATCATAATCATTGCCAGCTTCCTTGGCAGACTTGACAACCTGCTTGATAGCATTGTTCAACCCGGGGCAATCACCGCCTCCTGTAAAAACCGCAATTTTTCTTTTTGCCATTTTCCATCACCCTCATATTCTTCTGACTAGTAGCTCACCTCTCTTTTCAGAACTAAAAAATCTTAAAATAATAAGTATTGTGGCGAGTACAATCATCTAGTTTTTAAGGTTTTTGATTATTCATCATCGGGCCGATGGTTTTCTTCTTCTCAGTTATTGCTTAGAATTTAATTGCTAGCACTGGACATGTGGACGTCAAGCTTATAAACATCGTAGATTATTGTTCTTGCAATAATGAACTCTGAATTTGCTACACTGTACGGTATTTTGCTTGGAGATGGTTGTCTTAGTACAAACGGGAAAGGATATTTCATATCCATTTGTGGTCATGCAGAGGACGATTACTCCTTCTTTCAAGCCATAAGACCATTAATTAGCTTGATTCGAATGAAAAATACGCCATTTAGAATAAGAAAAGAACAAGGTAAAGTTGAATACAATTTTTCAGATAAAAAGCTATTCTATCACCTAATTTCTGTCGGGTTTCCTGTTGGGAAAAAAGGAGTTGACCTTGAGATTAATCCTGTTTTTGAAGATTATAAAAAGGAGGTTATATCTGGAATTTTTGCGACTGATGGCTGCCTGGTAATAACAAAAAATAATGGAATCATCTACCCGAGAATTGAAATATCAAGCATCTCACAAACCTTATTAAAACAAATACGGTCTTACCTGAATTCCATTTCAATAAAATCAGGCATTTATATTTCAAAGAAAGCTTCCGGTCACTGGAATAAGTTATATCGACTACAGTCTAACGGAAATAAGAACCTGACTCTTTTTGAAAGCAGCATCGGATTCCTAAATCCAAAACACAAGAAAAAATATGGGGATTATACCCAAAAATATAATGCCGGCGAGGGGATTCGAGCCCCCGACTTCCACGTTTCCTAGGTCAGAGTCGAGTTAGTCATTGCTTTGCAGCTCCTCGCTCAACCGTATGAGCTTCGCCCCAGATAAAATCTGAGTGGCGCTCTAACCAGGCTGAACTACGCCGGCAAGTGTTCGTTCTATTAGAAAAAGGGTCTTTATAAAAAGCTTACTATTTTTATGGCTTGCAGCGCCTGTTCCGATAAGTTTAAATATTGCCCGGGAATCCTCTTGATAAGCATAATTCAGGGGTGAGTTTTTATGGCGTTATGGTGGATTCTGGCAGCAGTAGTATTCTTGATTATCATCAGCATTAAGATTCTCATGCAATATGAGGAAGGCGTGGTCTTCACTCTCGGAAGGTTCACAGGCGTGAGGAAAGCAGGCCTTAGGCTGGTGTTGCCTGTAATCCAGAAGATGGTTCGCGTGGACATGAGGATAAAGACCTTGGACATCGAGAAGCAGCAGGTCATGACCAAGGATAATGTTCCTGTGCATGTTAATGGAGTGGTATTTTACAAGGTCCAGAAGGTGGAGGACGCAATCATCAAGGTACAGGATTATGAGTACGCAATGGCTCAGTACTCTCAGACTGCTCTCAGGGATGTCATTGGAAGCATGACTCTTGACACAGTCCTCACTGAGAGGCAGAAGATTGGGGATGAGATCAAAGTCATTGTTGACAAGGAGACTGACCAGTGGGGCTTGGATGTCCAGGTAATCAAGCTGCAGGACATAGAGGTGCCTGACGACCTCAAGAGGATCATGAGCAGGCAGGCAGCTGCTGAGAGAGAGAAGAGAGCAGTCATCATCAAGAGCGAGGGTGACAGGGACGCTGCCAAGAACCTTGCCTCTGCTGCTCACACCATGTCCCAGTCAAAGGGAGCAATGCAGCTCAGAACCTTGCAGACACTTGACGGCCTAGGGCCTACTGCTAGCAACACTGTTGTGCTGGCTCTTCCTGTCGAGGTCATGGAGTTCTTCCAGAGGGTAGCCAAAGGCGACAGGAAAAAGACTTAAGAATAAGAATTAACTATTTTTATTAATTTTTTAGTTTTATAGAGAATCAACTATTTTTTTCTGATACTCTTGCATCTCGCCTTCTGCGAACTCCTTGTGAGGCCAGCTATGCAGCCCGTCATCATTAAATCTCGGAATCACGTGGAGGTGGGCGTGCATCACTACCTGCCCTGCTGCTGCTCCGTTATTCATTCCCAGGTTGAATCCGTCTGCTCCTGTTCCTTTGACAATTGCTGCTGCCACTTTCTTGGTGAACTCTACCAGGTCTGTCTCTTCAGATTTAGGGAAGTCAAGCAGGTTCTTGCAGTGGTGCTTGGGGATTACTAGAGTGTGCCCTTTGTTTATTGGGTGGATGTCCAGAAAAGCTAAGAAGTCCTTGTTCTCGTGGATCTTGCTGCAAGGAATCTCTCCTCTCACAATCTTGCAGAAAATACAGTCTTTAGTGGTGATTTCCTTATTCATTCTCTGCCCCAGCACCTGGCTGTTGGGTTTCCATCTCCTTCTCGCCTTTGGATATGAAATCCTCTAGCTCGCCATCATCAATGAGCTTCTTGATCTCTCTCAGGTTGACTATCTTGGGTGTGAACTCTCTCTTGTTCATCCTGTCCAGGAGTATGCTTTTGAGGCCTGCGTTCCTAGAGCCTATAATGTCAGTGGGTATGGAGTCTCCTATCACTACTACATCTGCAGGCTTCACCTTGAGCTTCTTGAGGAGCTTGGTGAACATCTCAGGGTCTGTCTTGAGCAAAGCTTCCTCATATGAGAATGATGTGGCGTCAAAGTACTTGGTCAAGTCATATTTCTCCATTACTCCAGTGATGGTTGGCGTGGTGTTGGATATCAATCCTAGCTTTATCTTCTTGCTCTTAAGATAATCAAGCACTTCCAAGGTCTCCAAGAACGGCTTGCCTAGGAACTCGTTCTTGTTCCACATGCCTACCAGCTTCTCGATGACAAAAGGCATAGGCTCAAGCTCGAACTCATCACATACTGCTGTGAAAGCTTCATTAAGGTCATTGTAAGGCTTGGTCATCAATGCCTTCTCGAACCTGATAATGAAGTCCTTGAAGGTCATGTTGAGCCTCAGAATATATCTGGCCTGTTTCACAGGGCTGGGAAATATTCCGTTCTCCACCAGCGTTCCCCAAAAGTCGAAAATTATTGCTTTTACCATAGGGAGCAGAGAAAAGCTATTGATTTATAAAAGTTGTTTTTCTTTAATAATCGAAGGAAAAAAATTAATTGATTTGATTATACAATAGTAACAGAACAGAAATGTTTATAAACAAAGTCTCTTCCTAGAAGACTTAAGTAATACTTGGGTGAACAGCACGAAAAAAATTGCTCCATTGACTCTTTCAGCGATAATAGCTCTTTCTTCATGCAATAAGCTTCCAGACCAAAAGTTCCCAGAGATAAATGTGATGCCAGGCAGCGGGTACACTTATCAAATGTCAAGTGCAGAGGCAAAGAGGAATCTGTATGCCTTGGCAAAAAAGTCTCTCAAAGAAGACAGTTGGCTCATCTATAATGGGAGAGTCTATGACGTAGGCACTGATGAAAAAGAGTTAAGTTCCAGGCTAGATATTGAGAAAATAAAATTCTTCCTCACCACTGATCCTCCAAGGGCAAAACAAGTTGTTTTAGCGCACATCCACCCTGTAGAGTCAACTGGCACAAAATATGTTATACCCCCAAGCCCGGAAGACTGGGCTAATCAGGCAAGGTTACAAAGATATTTGAAAAAAGAATTTGACCTCGACCTCAAGTCATGGGTTATCGACTACAGAGGTGTGTGGGAAATGCGCAGTGATGAGAGCTTCTTCTCAAACCCCAGTAATTTAGGAAGCAGGATAAACCAAACTGTTTTTGACATAAAATTCAAGATAATTGGGAATGATAAGCTGTCAAAAGATGAGAAAGCTGAAGCGATTATAAAATTGACCAGAGAAAGGACTGGGATTGAAATGACTTATCGCCCTATAGAATTTTAAAGGCGCCTATCAGACATCCAGGAAAAGAGCCTTGTCATTGTCAAGGTTGAGGATGATTATCTTGTTAGTATCTTTCGGGTCGCCAAGAAAAAACCCTCCGGGACAAAGCACTCTGGTCTTGCCAATCTTTTTATCCTCTGGCTGGTGCGTGTGGCCGTGGATGAAGTAATCAAATCCCTTGCTCATCATCTTGTCGTTTATTAGAAGGTTGTCTCCGTGTACAACTCCAATGGTTTTTTCCTTGAGCTTGAGCTCAATCATCCTGCCATGATGCTCCCAACCGAGCTCCTTGACTTTCTCCTCAATCAGACACCTGTCTCCGTCGCAGTTGCCGAAGATGAACTTCATATTAAGCCCAGAGAAGAACTTGACAGTCGCAGGAGCAACTACATCACCACAATGGATGACGAACTCAACCTGGTTCTTCTTGAAAAGCTCGACAGCCTTCAGAATATTAGGAATGTTGTCATGAGTATCAGATATGATGCCGATCATGCTATGGACTCTGCGAAGGTGAGCGTTTGCGGTCAATTATCGCGGGACAGTCCTTGTTGGATATATCCCGATGCTCACTAACTCCGCTTGTTTATCGAGAGGAATCAAATGCCAGCTATATAAAATTATCTCTTTAAACTTTTCAACGTCTAATATTATTTGGTGCTTTTGCATATGGATTGGAAAGGTTTGTCTGATTAATTATTGTATGTCGGAGAATGTGATAGGCTTTTCATTAATTAGAGGTCAAGGGATATTTATTTTGAAATGTTCTTTCTGTGGTTTTTGCGTTAGATTAATTTATTACTTAATAGTGGTTAAAAAATCGAAAGATTTATAAATAAGTATTCACATAATGGTGCTTATTTGGGGATGAATAAAAGGTTTCATCTTCTAAACATCATAAAAAAAGACTGAGAGGTGTTTTTGAAAATGGCAATTGACACAAAAGTAATGGTTGAGCAGTATAATTTTCCCGAGGATAGCCTTCCGGGAAGTGCTGAGGATGTTAATGCATTCTTTATGGTAGAGCAGTCAAAGAAAGATAAATTCTACAGGGAGAAATTGCTTTCTGAGCGTGTAGAGCTTGGTGCTGCTTCTGCTGAGAAAAAGGAAGATGAAGCAAAGCCAAAGTACAAGAGTTTCTCATTCATTAATGCCGATACTTATGCAAAGGGCATTAAGGCTTTAAAGGACAAAGGCAATGAGCCTTTTACTTTTGAAGATAATATTGAAGCCAGGCTTGCGGACTACGAAGCTAATGGCGAGAACGCTCAATTGTTTAACACTTATCTTGATTCTGTTACAGGCATTGCTTATAAGGCGCATAGCACTAGGTTTAAGGTTAAACCTGTTTGTGAGCAGCTTAAGAGTATTAAGCCAAACTTTGATAAGTCTTTTATGCCTGTTGACTATGATTCTTTTGAAGGTGTTGAACTTGACAGCAAAGATCCAAATGTCAAATACAACCAGAGTTTGACTCGTAAAGAGGCAAAGGCTCATAAGGGCTGGCTTGCTCTGATGAACGGCAACAAAGAATTATTGGCTAAGTACGTTGATACTTGGTTTAATAAGACTTGCAGAAAGGAAGGAATGGGCTTCTACGTTATGCAAGATACGTCTGAAGACCAGTTGCGCTAGGCGATTCTCAACTACGTCAACTACATTTCCCTTGCTTACTGCAGCGACCCCCTCAACTATAGTGCGCGGTTCGTTTCGGGAAAGTAGCCCAATAATTTAGCGCCGTAAGGCGCCGCGCCGAAAAATAGTTGCATTAAATTATTTTTTTTCGATATATTTATATTGTTTCTTCTTTCTTGTTTTTCTTGCCTTACCATCACCTTTGAAAACGCAAGAAAACAATATTATTTTGTGTTTGTTTTAAGAACCATCCTTAAAATTGGAGATGCGGTTCTTTTACTAGGTGATGAATAAGTGCTTGGGCTACACGCCCTCTCATCAGGGTCATGCCTACAAAGTTGGTGTGATTATGAAATACAGCTGCGACAGGAATGAAGCAGCAGTGCATGTTATAGGTGAGGGAGCTACAACAGAGTTGCGCTCGGCGATTCTCAACAACGACAACAACAATTCCAATGCTAACAGCAACAACAACCTCAACAATAATGCGCGGTTCGTTTCGAATAACCCATGCACAAGTAAGGCATTTAATAATGACTTGTATTCTAAGCTCTGTACTTACCAGAATCTAGAATTGGCGTGGCAGAAAGCCAGAAAACACAAGACGCTAAAGCCTTATGTTATTGAGTTTGAGAAAAACCTGAAAGAAAACTTGTTGATGCTGAGAACAGAGCTTTTGCTCCATTCTTACAGGCCAAAGCCATTGGAAACATTCATCCTGCGAGACCCTAAAACGAGAGTCATAAGCAAATCAGACTTCAGAGACCGAGTAGTGCATCATGCAATATGCAACGTAATAGAGCCATTGTTTGAGAAGATATTCATCTATGATAGTTATGCTAACAGGAAAACTAAAGGCGTTCTAAAAGCCATAGCAAGATTCAACGAGTTCAAAAGAAAAGTCTCAAGAAACAATACAAAGGAGTGCTTCATACTCAAAGCAGATATCAGGCACTATTTTGATACTGTTGACCATGAAACACTGATAAATATTCTTAAGCAAATGATTGATGATATAAGACTTATTGATCTAATCAGGATAATTCTTTCAAATCATAAAACCAAAGGTGCAGGCAAAGGAATGCCTCTCGGCAATCTGACAAGCCAATTTTTCGCTAATGTTTACCTTAATGAGCTTGACCAATACGTCAAGCATACTCTGAAGGCTGAATATTACATAAGGTATGTTGATGATTTTGTCATTCTAAGCTCTTCATATGATTTGCTTGAAGAGTATAAGCTTAAGATTGACCTTTTTCTAAAGAAATATTTGCTTCTGGAGCTGCACCCTGACAAATCAAAAATATTAAAACTAAACAGAGGAGTATGCTTCTTGGGATTTAGAAATTATTACCATCATAGGCTATTGAAAAAAAGCAATATTAGAATTATAAGAAAGAAACTCATGACAATAAAATTAGCTTATCTGTCAGGCCATTCAACTTACGATGATGCTTATGCGATTTTTGAAGGATGGAGCGCCTATTCAAAAGCAGCCAACACATATAATCTCAGAAAAAATATTGGCGGCATGTTCGAAC
>JBGOZE010000046.1:0-11049 GCA_041479965.1 Candidatus Nanoarchaeia archaeon
AATAACTACTTATAATCCTGAAAAACACTATCGTAAACTCATAGAAGTCTTTAACAAAGCTATTTCGGAGGAAAAATCAAAATGGAAGCATTAATCTGCATTACTTATCGTTGCAATGCTCACTGTCACATGTGCAACATCTGGAAGAATCCTTCTCAGAGAAAGCAGGAAATCACTGTTACTGATATCAAGAAGCTGCCTAATGGCTTAGAATTTGCTAATATCACTGGCGGAGAGCCTTTCATGAGGGATGATATTGAAGACATTGTCAAAACAGTATTGAAGAAAACCAAGCGTTTAGTTATTTCTACTAATGGTTATTTCACAGACAAGATTGTTAAGCTTGCCAGGAAATACCCGCAAATAGGCGTCAGGGTTTCTATTGAAGGATTACCAGCTGCTAATGATGAGTTAAGAGGCTTAAAAGATGGCTTTGACCACGGCATTAGAACATTAATAGCTCTTCACGAGCTTGGATTAAAAGATATTGGTTTTGGAATCACAGTAAGTGACAAGAATGCCAAGGACTTGCTGGAATTATATCACTTAGCTAAATGGCTTGGTTTGGAGTTCGCAACAGCAGCTACTCATAACACTTATTACTTCCATAAATTTGATAATAAGTTCAATGATAAGAGAATGATTACTGGTGAGTTCAAGAAATTAGTGAAAGAGCTCTTGAAATCAAAGAAGCCAAAAGACTGGTTCAGAGCTTATTTCAACTACGGATTAATCAATTATATTAATGGTAACAAGAGATTATTGCCTTGCGAGATGGGAACAGATGTTTTCTTCCTAGACCCTTACGGGGAAGTTTACCCTTGTAATGGAATGGATTGGAGCATGGGCAACATAAAGAAGCAGTCATTTGAGGAAATCTGGAACAGCAAGAAAGCAATTGAAGTAAGAAATAAAGTAAAGAATTGCACAAAGAACTGCTGGATGGTAGGCTCAGCAAGCCCAGCAATGAAAAAAGCTAAAGTCAAAGTTGGCAAATGGATTGTTAAGAATAAGTTAGCAAAAGAAATTGATTTTAGCTGCGTGGAATGAAGATGAATCGATTAAAAATGAATAAATTTGAACCAAAAATAGTAGTCCCTTCAAAAGTAAATAATTCACTCTACTATTTTGCTGGCTTAGCATTCCTTGCATTTGCAAAAATAAAGAATCTGATGCGAGGCTATAAGACTCCAAGAACTTTTTCAATTCAAGATGTTGACAGAGGCATTAAGTATGATTTTGGTGTGGTAAATAAATGGTTAGGCTTTCTAAAGATATACTCGAATAAGTTCACAATAAAGTCCAAGACAGTTCTGGAGTTGGGGCCTGGTGCTGATTTAGGAATCGGCCTCATTTTGCTGATGAAAGGCGCTAAGAAATATAATGCTATTGATGTCCATAATTTGGTAAAATCAGTCCCAGAGCAATTTTATGACGAATTTTTTAATTATATAAAGAAAATGTATAACTTTTCTAAGATTGATTTTCTACGTTCACAATTAAAGTTAACTCAAAGAGGTAAAAACGACAAGCTAAATTATGTTTGGAAAGATGACTTTGATCTTTTAATTTTTAAAAACGAAAAAATTAATTTAGTTTTTAGCCAGGCAGCTTTTGAACATTTCGATAATGTTGAGGACACTATTGCAAAATTAAGCCAAATTACAAAAAAAGGAGCTGTCATGATTGCTGAAGTAGATCTTAAAACTCACAGCAGATGGATACGGGATGTCGATCCTCTCAACATCTACAGATATCCTGACTTTATCTATGACCCCTTCAGATTTAGAGGTTCCCCAAATAGAATTGGGCCGTTCCAATATGAGGACTTACTAAAAAAATACGGTTGGACTAACATTAAGATCATTCCATTGTCTGTGCTTGATAAAAATTATTTTGGCAAAGTAAAAAATACATTAAATAAAAGATTTAGAGCGGATATTAAGCGAATGAATTATTTAAGTATAATTGTCGGTGCAACTAAAAGATGAAACTCGCAATGATCGGTCTGAGAGGCATCCCGGCGAAGTCTGGGGGTGTGGAGAATGTTGTTGAGCACTTGGCTCCTTTACTCGTTGAGCTGGGCGCTGAGGTTACTGTTTATTGCAGGAATCCTTATTGCAAGGAAAGACCAAGTTCATTTAAGGGTGTTAAGCTTAAGTATTTGCCTACTTTGAATCTTAGGGAAACAGAAGCTTTATCTCATTCATTATTATCATCTTTTAATGCAATGTTCAAGGATTATGACCTTGTGCATTATCATGCAATGGCTAATGGTCCTTTTGCAATATTGCCAAGAGCAGTAGGTAAAAAGACGATTGTTACTTTGCATGGCTTGGATTGGGAAAGGGAAAAATGGGGTCCTCTGGCAAAAGCTTATCTTAAGCTTTCAGAAAGGATTATCTGCGCTTTCCCTAACAAGGTTATTTCTGTGTCTAATAAGATTAAGGATTATTACAAGGAAAAATATGACAAGGACATAATATATATTCCTAATGGTGTTGATATAGCCAAGCCCAGGCCAATCTCTAATTTGAAAAGGTTTGGCTTAAGAAGAGATAATTACATCTTGTTCCTAAGCAGGATAGTCCCGGAAAAAGGAATCCACTACCTAATCAAGGCCTTCAAAGGCATCAAGACTGACTTGAAACTAGTGATAGCAGGGGACGCTACTCACACAGAAAAGTACTTTGAAGAATTAAAAGCTCTCGCAAAAGGCGACAAGAGGATAATCTTCACAGGAGCCTTATATGATGAGAAAAAAACAGAGGCTTTCAGCAACGCAAGATTCTTTGTGCTGCCATCAACAATCGAAGGCATGCCTATCGTCTTATTAGAAGCCATGAGCTTCGGCCTTTGCCCGTTAACAAGCGACATAGAGGAAAACCTTGAAGTCATAGGAGAATTAGGCTTCTCTTTCAAATCCAGAGACGTCAATGATTTAAAGAAAAAATTAGAATTCATGATCAACAACCCTTCCAAAGCTAAGAAACAAGGAGCTTTGTGCAAGGAACTAGTCAAGAGCAAGTATCAATGGAAAAGCATTGCCCAGCAGACTTATAACATCTACGAGGAGGTCTTGGAAGCGTAAAACATTTAAACAATCCTATAAATAGGATTGAATAATCCTAAATAAAGAAAATGATACGGAAAAACCACGAAATACTGAAGCCATTCATTGAGAAGCCCTGGCAAAAATTCACTTTCAGCCAGGTCAAGGAAGGCTCTAAGAAGAAGTCTGAGAGCTACGTATATAATTCACTCAAAAAATTTGTCAAGGAAAAAATCTTGGCTGAGGAAAAAGCAGGCAATGTTACTCTTTACTCCCTTAACCTTAATAGCCTTCAGTCCCAGGTCTATGCAGGCTTCACAGCAGAACACATGGCCTGGCATAATAAACACTTCCCTCTTGAGGACCTACAAAGGATGGCCTTAAAAATCCCGACACCTTTCTTCATATTCCTGGTTACGGGCAGTTATGCAAAAAATACGCAGAAAAAAGAATCTGACATTGATGTGGCAGTCATCTGTGATGACTCAATTGAGCCTAAAAAGGTCTATGCTGAGCTTAAGCATGAATGCGAGATGAACATCCCCCCAATACACCTTTATGTGTTCAGGAAGTCAGAGCTTCTTGGAATGCTGCTAAGCGACAAGCAGAATTATGGAAAGGAACTGGCGGGAAATCACGCCTTGCTCTATGGGGGGCAGGAATACTTTAGGATAATGGCCGAGGCAACTAAAAATGGATTCAATGGTTGAAATATTCATCGAAAGAGCAGATAACGAGCTTCTCTCAGCTCAATCACTCAGAAGGCTTTCTGAAGAGCCAAAGCTAAAGGAAGAATTCGAGCTTCCAGCAGATATAACCTTCTACAGCGCAGTCATATCCCACTCATATTACGCTATTTTTTATGCTGCAAAATCTATCCTGCTAACCAAGAACATAAGGACTTCTTCACCTGAAATTCACAGAAAGACTTTTGAGGAATTCAAAAAGCATTTTGTAGATACTGGAATCTTGGATGTCAAGCTATTGGAGATATACAGGAAGATGGCTGTGCGGGCAGACGAGCTGCTAGAGATATTCAGGGAAGAAAAATGGAAAAGAGGCAATTTCACTTACACTACCATTCCTCAAGCCAACAAGCAGCCAGCTGATGATTCATTAAGAAACGCAAAGATTTTTGTGTCTAACATAAGGCAAGTCATAAAAAAAGCTGATGAAGGCAAACCATGAATAAGAACTTCAAGAACTTCCTGATCAAAGTAGTCATCTTTGTAGCTATAATATTCCTATCAAGAGTAGTCTTCCAGTTCCCTGTAGAATACTTTCACTTAAAGCTTTTCCAGCAATCTGCTGTTAACAGGATCTTCAGCAAGATAGATGGCTTGCAAGTAGTCACTTTGCTTTCAATACTGTTCGGACTATATTACCAAGGAAGGATCAGCAAGCTCAAACATAACAAGCCCAATTGGAAAAAATCAATCCTCTTATTCATCGGCGGAGAAATAGCAATAGCTTCATACTACATCATAAGGGCTTCGACTAATTATTTCCAGCTCACAGAAGGAATATTCCTTTACATCATCCAGGCATTGATAATGTTCAGCTTAGTCATAGCCTTCTTCTGCTTCCTGTTCGCAGTATTCGATAAAACATACCTAGAAAAGTTTTTCAAGGATTTCAAGAAGGAAATCATCATCTTCGCAATCATAGGAGTGATCATGTACAAGCTTCTAATACTCTTCCAGCAGCAATGGTATTTCTTCTCATCAAGCGTCACCATCATACTTGCCAAGGCATTGTCATTCTTCTACCCTGTAGCTTACGTGCTAAATGCTCAAGCCCAGGGAGGGCCGATCCTGCGAGCTGCTGATTTCACAGTGTCAATAGGATCTCCTTGCTCTGGAATTGATTCCTTGATGCTATTCTTTGTGTTCTTCTCTGTTCTTTTTGCTTTGGACAAGGACAGGCTGAAGAAGGGCTTGTACGCCATATTCTTCGTCATAGGCCTTGTAGGTGTCTACTTGATGAATGTCTTGAGGCTTTTCCTGCTCATGCTAGCAGGCATCCACATCTCCCCTAAATTCGCAGTGGGTTTGTTCCATACCAATGCCGGCTGGATATTATTCATAATATATTTCCTTTGCTACTATTGGGTAATAAAAAGATTTATATATGAGAAAAAACTTCTCAAGCAATAAGGTGCTTAAGATATGAGATCCAGACCATTATCAGGCTTGAAGCAATTGTTCTTCCTAGCGCTGTATGCCTCTGACATAGCCATGTTCGCCCTTGCAGTAGTACTCGCCTCAACCCTGATTGGATTGAACCTCAACAATGTCTTCCTGGTAAGATTCTTCATGTTCACTCTCTTGATAATTCTAGTTAATTTCTCAGCCTACGGATTATATCGTGACAAGAGAAACCTGTTCGATGACAATGACTTCATGGGCATAGTCTATGCTTTACTAATAACCTCATTGATAATAATTCTCTTCATTCTCATGTTCAACCCAGGGAACTACACGCTCTTCTTGACCTTCATACTCAGCATGATATTCACAGGGATATTCATCTCCATGTCACGCCTCCTCCTGGGAAAAGTGGTCTACCTCTTCAGGAAATTAGGCTATGACAGGAGAAGAGTGCTTTTCTTCGGAGAAAACACAGTCGACCTGATCAAGAAAGTCAAAGAGCACAAATACCTAGGCTATGAGATAATCAAGACCACCAACAACGTCGAAGTGCTAAAAAAATACCTGAACACAGTCCAAGTGGTGTTCATCCACATGGAAAAGATCAACGAGGAAATCCTGGATTTAATCATCAGGAACAAGAACATCAGCTGGAAGATAATCCCTCCAGTGCTCAACCTAGTCATTGACCCAGTCACCTTTGACGAGTTCAGGGACTACCCTATAATCAATGTTCCTGACAGCGCAAGTAAATCAAAATACCTCATAGTGAAAAGATTTATAGACTTGGTTGCATCTGGTCTCGCCTTGATTGTTCTCTCGCCTTTGTTCCTTTTCATAACCATAGTCATGAAGCTGACCATGCCTGGGATGATATTCTTCAATCAAGAAAGATTAGGCAAGGACTTGAAGCCTTTCACTCTCTACAAGTTCAGGACAATGATAGTCGGCGCTGAATCCCAGAAATCCAAGCTGAAGAGCGAAGTCAAAGGACTCTTCAAGATGAAAGATGACCCCAGGATAACCAAGTTCGGGAAATTCCTTAGGAGAACCAACATCGACGAGCTTCCGCAGCTGATAAACATCTTCAAGGGAGACATGTCATTGGTCGGGCCAAGGCCTCACCTGAGGATTGAGCTCGAGAACTTCAAGGCTTGGAGAAGGGAGCGCTTCAGCGTCAAGCCAGGCTTGACAGGACTGTGGCAGGTCAATGGAAGGCACGAGCTCAACTTCGACAAGGCAGTCTTATATGACATCTACTATACCACGCACATGTCCTTTTTCACTGATTTGGCCATCATCTTGAAAACCATCCCTTCAATGATCATGAGCAGGGGAAGATTCTGAAAAGCCTGAAAATTCCCACACATTATTATTCTCTAGCCAGTGATAAAAAAACTTGAAAAAGACGAAATATTTATAAATGGCAAAGAGTTTCTCTCCTTAACAAATTATTAATTATTTCACTAAATTATTGGGGGATGAAAACATGAATAAACTAACACTTGTAATGTTGATGTTAGCAGTTCTGACAGTAACATCAGTTGCAGCTGCTCCTGGATTCGGGGCACATATTCCTGTTATAACCAACGGAGAAAACATTTTGATCACAGGAGAATTCATTGATGCGCCTGTAGGAGCTGAGGTCCAGCTTGTGTGCGGCATCAACACGATAGGGCCATTCCCGATCATGGAAGGAGCCTTCACAATAAACACCGTCTATGGCGGCATTAACGGATGCGCTCCGGGAATAGCAACACTGAAAGTAGGAGAAGTTCAAGTTGATGTCACCATACCAGCCTACATCACAATTAACCCAACAGGAGGCAGTGCGCCTATCAAAGTAGATATCTTATCACTTTCAGACTCAGAAGATGTAGGACACATGCCAGAGTTCTCAACAGTGACTCTCGGCCTGGCAATCGTCGGCGTAGGCTTAGGCCTTGCATTCCTGAGAAAGCACTAAAAAATTTTTATTTTTATTTCATCTTCAAAAAGAGAGCGAGTGAAGGATAAGGTGAATAAAAATGAACAAAGGAATATTATATCTCTTAGTTTTGTTAACAATGACAGTCAGTGTTTTTGCCAGAGTCAATCCGTGCACTAACCCTGGCTTGAGTTGCGTTGATGCTGTTAAAAACAATTGCTTGACAGGCTCAATCACAGGAGGCAATGCTCTGGTGACTAATAATGCGGCTGCGTCCTATGATGTTGGCTTAGCCATATATCAGGTTTTCGATGCAGCAGATCATGATTCTACCTTGGAACACCAAGTGCTTTTCGATTCTGATACCGGGACAGTCAGTCCAGGACACAACCTGAACCTTGCAGTCGATTTGCCAGGGTGCCAATACCAGATTGACCTTTTCTGCGGACCTGTAATCACATCATTCGCAGGTGGCGTACGATACAATGACCGCAAGCTTGACTATGCTCATAAGACCACAGGTCAATTTTGTGTCCAGCAATTTTGCGGTGACGGGATAAAGAATGGCGCAGAGGAATGCGACGGCACCAATGGAGTTGGAGAGCATCAGATATGCAATTCTGACTGCATACTAGGAACCTTGCCATACTGCGGAGACAGCATAACTAATTTGCTGGAGCAGTGCGATGCTGGCAGCAATAACAGCGTAGAATGCACTCCTGCTTGCGATGGTTCATGCGACTATTGCAACTCTGACTGCACAACCCAGACTAGTTACGGAGGCAGCTGTGGCGGAGGATGCGTCGGCTCTGGCTGCGGCGGCGGTGGTGACGGAGTCCCAGTATTCCCAGGAATAACTATTGGATTTGCAGTAATCGGTGTCGGATTAGGACTTGTGTTACTGAGAAAGCAGCACTAAAAACTCTTTGATTTTTTTATCTTATTTTTACACTATTCAGATGGAAAGCAAAACATTTAAAAATTATCGGAAAATCGCAACTTGAAGATGACTACTAAAACAGATTTTGAGGAGAGCTTTGAGCTGTCTGACTACTTCAGCATGCTCAAGCACAACTGGATTCTTGCAATAATCGTCTTTGTGATAATTCTCGGAGCTGCGATCGCTTACACTCTCACCACGCCAGAAGTATACCAGGCCAGGAGCCTAGTGATGTTAACCACTCAGGACCAGACCAGCTACCTCTTGGACCAGCCTGCAGAGAAAGCAAACCTGCAGACCCAGAAAGCCATAATCCTTAGCATGAGCGTGATGAACGCAGTCTATGCGACAGAGGACATGAGCGTGCCTTTAACAGTCAATGCTGAGCCTATCAAGGACTCAAATGTTATAGAGATAATCGTGGAATCACCTAACACTCTCACTGCCACAAGGATAGCCAATAAGATCGCAGAATCATACGTCAATTTCTCAATTGAATCAAGGAAACAGTCGGCAGTCGAAGTCAGCAGCTTCATATCAGAGCAATTAAAATCTTACAAGACAGAGATAGATGCTATTAACCTCCAGATACTTGTTTACAAGAGCAATACCAATAGGACCATGGACCAGGAACTGGCTTACCAGAGCCTGCTCCAGACAGTAGAGGCCAAGGATAAACTTTATAATTATTTGTTGTCAAGAGGAGAGGAAATAAATATCGCCTCAAAAGAGAGGAGCGGCTTTGTCAAGATCATAGAGTACGCAGCCATTCCTGTAAGGCCAATCAAGCCTAATGTTCCAGTTTACATCGCAATAGGATTCATACTCGCATGCATAGCAAGCATTGGGGTTGTGTTCATAAAATACAGCTTCAAGAAGACTTACATGAACCCTAGAGCTGTGGAAGAAGAGTTCGGAAACCTGGTCATAGGAACCATTCCTAAGCTCAGGATAAGGGATTATGCCAAGCCAGACCCTAAGAAAGGCTACAACCTGGTGTTTGACTACAAGCCTCATGCTCCTTTCTCAGAGGGAATACGCACTCTCAAGACCAACCTAGGAATGTACATGAGAGAGAAAAACATCAAGCTCATATCATTCACTTCTCCAGAGGAGGGAGATGGCAAGAGCCTCATAGCCAGCAATATAGGCTTAGAGATGGCTTATGAAGGCAAGAAAGTTCTCCTGGTGGACGTCAACATGAGGAAGCCAAGGCTTAACAGGTTGTTCCTTGTCAAGAAGAGCGAGCTAGGAATAATCGACGTGCTATTAGGTAACACTAACTTGAATGATGTCATCAACAAGACTCCTTACAAGAATCTCTCATTCATACCTGCAGGCTCACTCAGCAGATCCTCAAGAGAGATTATCTCTCACGAGAAGATCAAGGAGCTGTTCTCCAAGCTTAAGAGCCTTAACTATGACGCAATAATCATTGACAGCCCATCTATCAAGTATTCAGAGAGCCTCATATTCTCAAGCCACAGCCAAGGAGTGCTTTTAGTGGTTTCTGTGAACAAGACCAACAAAGAATCTGCAGTCAAGACCCTTGAGGTGCTGAAGCACGTCAAGGCTAACATCATAGGCGTTGTAATCAATTTCTTCAAATAAGGCACAAAATATAAAAAGCCTATCAATGCTTAGATGATACTATGAAGAAAACCATCCTAGTAACAGGCGGAGCAGGTTATATTGGCAGCATTGCTGTCAAGGAGCTCATCAGGCAAGGATACGCTGTCATAGTGGTTGATAACCTATCCAAAGGATTAAGAAAGCTGGTTGATCCCGAGGCAGAGTTCTACATGATAGACCTGACTGATAAGGAGAAGCTTGCAAAGGTCTTCAGGAAAAAGATTGATGCAGTCATACACTTCGCTGCCTACAAGGCTGTGGAAGAGTCGATGGAGAACCCTGAGAAGTACTGCGATAACATAACAGGCACTCTTAACCTTTTGAACCTTATGGCCAAGAACAAGGTCAAGAAGCTGATTTATTCTTCCAGCGCAGCTGTTTATGGAAACCCGAAATGCAATCCTATTGATGAAAAACATCCTACAGAGCCTATTAATTTCTATGGCTTCACCAAGCTTGAATGTGAACGTTTTATTGAATGGTATTCCAAGCTTCATGGCATCAATTACGTTTGCTTAAGGTACTTCAATGTTGCGGGAGATGGAGGATTAGGCTATGTTGACCCTGAAGCCAAGAACATCATGCCAATACTTATGGAAGTGATTGTTGGCAAAAGAAAAAAACTGACTATCTTTGGAAATGACTATGACACCAGGGACGGAACCTGCATAAGGGATTATATTGACGTCAATGATCTTATAAGAGCCCATGTGCTTGCTCTTGATGCCAAGGATAATGCTATCATCAACCTAGGAACATCCTCTGGAGTGAGTGTCAAGGAACTTGTAGATGCTGCTCTTGAGGTTACTGGCAAGAAGATTGAAGTCGAGTATGGTCCGAGGAGAAAAGGAGATCCTGTTGCCTTGGTTGCTTCCAATGAGAAGGCAAAGAAGCTCCTGAAGTGGAAGCCTGAGAAGAGTGTCAAGGACATGATAGCTTCGACTTATGAAGCTTACAAGAAAAACCTACTGAAATAGGATTAATCAAAGTTTCAGTTCTAAAAACCTTGTCAGAAATGATTTGACAACCACAAACTATATAAATAGGAAGTTCATTCTAGTTTAACATCGTTGACTTTAAGTCAACAAGAGCAAGGTGGGAATATGAGAAAAACCAAACAAAAACAAGAGGCTGGCCTTGTGAAAGCAAAGCCAGAAAGCGCTGGAAAGCCAGTGCAGATGAGTGATTATTTGGTCGGTAACTTTACTCTCCAGGAAGAGAAAGACAAATACATAACTACTATCCAGCTAGGAAAAGGAATAAAGCAAAACGACATAAAATTAGGCTTTGACAAGGACTCCCTGGAGTTCATAGTGTCGCAGAAGCAGAGGAAAGAGGAAAAAGATGG
>JBGOZE010000047.1:0-10775 GCA_041479965.1 Candidatus Nanoarchaeia archaeon
CTTTATGTCTTCAACAGCAGATTCTGCCTTTTTTATGATTTCTTTTAAATACATCTCGTCCATAATGATCCCTCCAATCTACTATTTCTTTAATAGAAACATAACTTATATTTAAATATTTCGTCTTTGAAGTATTCTCATGCTCAGGTATTTGCTTAATAGGAGGCTCGTTTTTATTGAAACTAATCGTTTATGCGTGAAGAACTCGCTTTTCACGGGGTTTTTGGTTCCTTCTTTTGACTTCTTCATTATGTGTCTTGTTTGTAAGGTGTGCCATTTCCCGACTCTTTTTGGCCTCTCGCTTCTTACCAAGCCTCTCTTGTATGCCTGCTAAGTTGCTCCAGGCTGCAGCATGCGTCTTATGTAGCTTAACAACCATTTTGAGGCACTTCTCAGCCTCTGCTAGATTGTTCATGAAGAATAGTGCCATGCCTTTGCCGTAGAAGGCCCAGTAAAGCGTCCTATCCAGTTTGATAGCCTTATCAAAATAAACTATGGCTTTCCAGTTATTGCCTTTATGCATCAATTCATTCATTCCCTTAGAAAGAAGTTCAATTCTGTCACACTTACTCATGTTGATGTGAGCAAAAATCATGGCTGTTTAAATGGATTATTAAGGGCGAAAGTATATTTTAGGTGTTAGCTTTTTGATTATGCCAATTGCAGCATAAGAATTTACTGTTATGCTTCTGCGTAGTATGGCGAAGGCAGTGTAGGGTAGACCCGCAAAACATGCTTATAGACTTCTTCAGCTCTTTCTTTTACTTCATCTTCGTTGTAGCGGTCTAATGGCAGACCTGTTTTATCTTGGAAGAGGAAATCATGTATTGTGGTTATTATTGAATCTCGACTTGATTCTTTTTCCGTCCAATGATCAATAATTAGTTTTTCGGTTTTGAGTTTTTTGAGTAGTTCTACAGCCACTTTCTTGATTTCTTTGATTTCTTTTGGTTTCAGTTCAGGTTTTTTTAATATATCGAATATTGCTAGTGTTTCTTCATCCAGATTTTCCCTGATAGCTCGATGTTCTTCCTCATCAAGGTCTTTCATAAATTTCAGTAATTCCTGGAATGTTGTTTCTATGGTGACCCTGTCTTTCTCATCATTGTATCTCTTAACGATTTTCTCTAAGTGATCTTGGAAGTTTGTTCGTAAAGGATTCCTATGCAGCATGCGACTCACTCTATTTTCTATGGCTTGCCTTAGATTTTGTACGGTAGTATTTTTTGTAGGGCTTTTCTTGAACTCTTGCCTTAAGCGTTCAAAATCTATTTTGCTTATATCAAAAGGTGTTGTAGGCTCAGATGCTGGCTTTGGGCTCGTTCTTATAGCCTCACCCACGAGTTCATGAAGCTCTTTTATAATATCGGTAATATCTGCTTTGTCTCTATCTATTTGAAGCATTTTATAGATGACGTTGATAGCCCGATATTCTTTACGATATTGGCTTACTTCTTTTATGTTCACACAGAATTTGTATTTCTTGAATACTTCTCTGCACATTGCCTCAAAGCGTTTTCTGGTTTCATCATTTATATTAGCAGCTTCTTTAGCTTTTAAGAAAGCCGCATTACGCTCAAAGCCTTCTTTATTAATCATATCGTCAAGCGATGCCTTCTTTTCAGAAAGGAAATTTCTTACCAAAAGGACTGATTGTTTTAACTGCTCCAGCAACTCTGACTGAGGTTTTGTTGGATCTAATGACCCTTTTTTACCTTTACGACCAGAGTCGGATTGACCTGCAAAGGTTGCCAATGCTTCTCTGAGGTTCTTTAAAATACCGCAATAGTCTATTACTAATCCATTATTTTTGCCTTCATTTACACGATTAGCTCTAGCAATTGCTTGCATAAGAGTGTGAGCTTTCAGGGCTTTATCCAGATATAATGTTGATAGGCACGGAACATCAAATCCAGTCATCCACATCGCGCAAACAATAGCAATCCTGAATGGGTGTCCTTCCTTTTTGAAAGCAGAGTCTAGGTTCAGTCTTTTTCCATCAGCTAGCTCGAATCCATCCTTTATGAGCTTTCTATGAGGAATAATGTCAAGGTCCCATTTCCTGAATTTATCTACCTCTCCTTGTTCTTCACTTATCACTACAGCAATCTCTGTTTCTTTCATCCATGCTATTTGCCTGCGTAAATATATTTCATCCTGTTCATCCTTTGCTTCTGACAAGCTTGCTTTCAATTCTCCTGTTCTTTGATTCCAGTATCGAACAATAAGGTTATACATTCGTACACAGATAATTTTGTCCAGGCATACAAGCATTACCTTGCCATTCTCCCACTGGTTAGAATAATGTTGGACAAAATCCTTAGCTATCTGGTCAAGTCTTTCCTGAGCCGCAATAACGTGATATTCTCGCTTTATTTCTTTCTCTAAGCGTTCCTGAACATCTACGTCCTGACCCTCTATTTGTTCTATCTTTTCAGCAACTTTTTCATTCAAATCATGCGTTGCTACTCCTAGTAGGTCTCCTCGCGGGTCATAAAACAAAGGGACTGTCGCATTATCATCAACTGCTCTTTGAAAGTCGTAAGTAGAGGTGTAATCACCGAATACTCTCCTTGTAATTTGATCATCCTTAAACAAGGGAGTCCCCGTAAATCCAATGAAGCTCGCATTAACCAGGGCGGCGCGCATATTAATGGCCAAAGTCTCATATTGAGTCCTATGAGCCTCGTCACTAATCACGATGATGTCCTCCCGAGGCGTATATGGCTTGTCAGGCTCAACTTCCTTATTGAATTTCTGAATCAAAGTGAAAATATATGATTTGTGCTCTGCCAGCATTTCCTGTCAGGGAAACCCAGAACGGCCAAAAGTCAATAGTGGAGGTAAAAAAATACTATTGACTTTGGCCCTGTAAGGGTCACCTAAATTCTTTGACCAACGATAGCAGAATTAGCGAGAGCTCTAAAGAAAATGAAAAAAAATCCAAATCAGGGCACCCTTTCGCCCTACCTGAAAAAAGATGAATTGAGTCTGAGGAAGAGTGAGAGCCTAAAAAGGCTTGCCTTTCCGGAATTTCTTCGCAAGATGTATGATAAAGGCTACATTGATCCTGACGAAGTTCCTCTATCATTAGCGAAGGACATACAGTACCCTCGCTACGCGTTGCTATCGTTCATGATATTTTTTATATCCCGAGGCTATGGAAAGATTACTAAGGCTCTCAGGGATGCGGAACGAGAGAATCTCTTTGAGGTAATGGGGTTTCACAAAGATTATCTGCCTAAAAACGATACAATTAGCAGGTTCAAGTGGAATGATTTGGGACCTGAAGGGATGGAAGATCTGACCTGTCGAATTAAGGAAGCTATGCATGATAATTCTTGGTTCGTTGAAGGAACGGCGGTTCCTATCAATACCGAACCCAACAATGAAAATGAGTTATTCCCTCATTTGACTTCAAAAGATAAAAGGAGATTAGGCACATGGTGTCTTAGGTATATTACTGAACACGCTCATGTAGACTTACGGCATAATGCAAAGTTTACTAACAAAGCAATATTCGAGGCAATGACATATGCATTATGCGATGCAAGCACAGCGCATGGCTTCTCAGATTCATTTAGGGACGACCCTATACTTGGAAAGAAGACCAGGCAGCACGCTCCATGCGATAAAACCCTGCTATTGAGGATTAGGAGGATATTCGAGACTAGACTAGATGTAATCAAGTTCTTTGATGCATTGTTTCAAAAAATGGTTGCTGTCATCAAAGAAAAGTGCCCTGAGGTATTCAACAGAAGGGACCTAGACCTTGCTTTTGACCATACCAGCATTCCTTCCTTTGCTAATCTGAAGAAATACTCTCAGAAGCTGCTCAATCCTGAAAGCCTTAAAAGAAAAATTTATGTTAATCCATCAGATGTTATTGGGGAATCCTATATCAAGGGTAAAGGAACAATCTATTTTTGGAAGTATCTGGTTGTAAGCATAGTAGTAAAGGGTTTACGATTTGCTGTCGCTTATTTGCCAATTACTTTTTATAATAACGCTAAGCAGGCATCTCAGCTGAACAACACAATAAACAGAATCAAGATGGTTGTTAATCCAAGATACATACGAAGAATATACCTA
The DNA here is from genome assembly GCA_041479965.1 of Candidatus Nanoarchaeia archaeon. Lineage (GTDB taxonomy): Archaea > Nanobdellota > Nanobdellia > Woesearchaeales > SM23-78 > SM23-78. The sequence continues at coordinate 4,093 of JBGOZE010000047.1, forward strand.
GATAGAGGTTTTGATAACTTTGCAAACTACAGGCTACTATCAAAAAGAGGAATCAGATTTGTAATGGCGAAAAAGAAAAACAAAGGATCACTAACTAATAAGATTAATGCCATAGATGATGACATAGCTTTCTTTAAACACAAATTCTCAAGAAATATGAGCTATAACATCATAGTATCTAAGACCACTATAAGAAACATCTATAATTACAAAAGGAATCCAGAAAACAATACTGTTGACGATAAAGAAAAGAAGTATGCTTTCATCACTAACTGTCCTGTATCAAAAGAAAGTGTTAAGGATCTATTATCAGGCTACCGTTCGCGATGGAGCATCGAAACGATGTTCAAAGATAAAAACCATCTCTTTGGCAGAACCACCAGTTGCGACGCCGTAATGAAAGACTTTTACTTTTCATATTCCCTTATATTGTTCAACCTTTGGGTTCTTTGCAACATAATACTAGCAATTCTCTACTATAAACAGGAAATTGGCAAGCCAAAAATGCAGATCACCACTATGAGAAATTACCTTAAAGGGGTGACCTTTGACCCGCCACCAGATGAACCCGCTGTTTTCTAAGAGTTTTTGAATGATTCTGCCTCTGCCAAGAATACAGGAATGACCTATTTTTCTACGATTTGTCCTCTAACCCTACGAAAGTGGTCCGAAAAAAGCCAGTTAGCTACGCACAAACCGGAAAAACCCAGGTAAGATTTATAAATCAACCATGCAAAAAAAACTACATTGCGAAATCCTTGTTCATAGTAATCTTTATATACTCGTTATCCAATTTATTCCCTATCATGGACAAAGGCGATAAGATATCATTCGCAACATCTGACTCATCAGAGAAAAGGCTTGCCCTGGCCATGTTCATAGCAGGCATCCTTGTCTGGTTCTTGATAGACTCTGACAAGCCACTTGCCAGGGACTTGCTCAAAGGAATAGCTTTCTTCTTGTTCGGCTTCGGAATAATCTCTCTTAATAAGTGGAAGCGCTGGTCTGAGATGACTAAGAGAGAAAAGAACATGAGAATGATCTTCTACCTGATAATGGCTGTGCTCGCACTAGCAGTTGTTTTATGGTTGTTTCTGAGCAGATAGCCTGGAATAGAAAAAATTAATTCTACTTATACGCCTAAATTCATTCACTGCTCCCCGTTGCTAGCCATTATCTTCTTGAGGATGTGCTGCTTGCCTTTCCAATCAAGCGCTTCCTTGAGGACTTCGCTTATGTTGCTCACAGGTATGAGCTTTATCTTCTCTAGCTTTTTCTTGTCAATGACAATGTCGTTCAGGTTGCTTTTTGGGACTATGACTTTCTTGATCCCTGCATCCACAGCAGCCTCTACTTTTGAGCTTACTCCGCCTACAGGCAGGACTTCTCCACGAACACTTAGGCTTCCTGTCATTGCCAAGTCTTGTTTCACAGGAATCTTCTTGAGAGCACTTATTATGCTGGTAGCAACAGCCACGCTGGCGCTATCGCCCTCAACTCCTTCATAAGACTGCAAGAACTGGACATAAATATCATATTTGCCCTTGATGTCTTCTCCAAAGTATCGCTTGATGATGGCGCTCACATTCACAATAGCTTCCTTGGCTATATCTCCAAGCTTTCCAGTGGCTATGATGCTCCTGCCTCTGCCTCCAATAGTCACTTCTGATTCTATTGGAAGGATGATGCCTGAGTAGGTGCTTCCGCTTCCAATCACAGCCAAGCCATTGACTCTACCAATTCTCTGGCCTGTGGTCACAATCACATCATATTCTTTTTTCCTCTCAATATACTTGTCAGCAATCTGCTCCTCCAAGCTTCTGGCAATTACCCTGGCTTTGAGTATGTGATTCTTCTCAACAACCTTTGCTCCTTCCTCAACAGCAACATCACCAGCAGCCCTGACTAATCCTCCAAGCTCCCTGAATATAAGGCTCAGATGGCCTTTCCTGTTAGCCTTCCTCTTAGCCTCCTCGACCATGTACTCTACTGCTTCCTTGTTGAAGTGAGGGATTTTCTTGTCCTTGTTGACTTCCTGGGCTACGAACACAGCAATCTTCCATCTGTTCTCAGGAGTGTCAGGCATGGTATCCTTCATGTAGACCTCATAGCCATAGCCTCTTATCCTGCTCCTCAAAGCAGGGTGCATGTTCCTGATGGTCTCAACATTGCCAGCAGCAACCATGATGAAGTTGCAAGGAACAGGCTCTGTCATGACCATTGCTCCTGCGCTTCTCTCGCTCTGACCAGTTATTGAGAACTTTCCCTCCTGCAAGGAAGTCAATAATTCCTGCTGAGTGTGAGGCTGAAGAGTGGCTATCTCATCTATGAACAACACTCCCATGTGGGCCTTGTGAATCATTCCAGCAACAATCCTCTCATGGGCTGGAGTGCCTAATCCTCCACTCTGGAAAGGGTCGTGCAGAACATCTCCGAGAAGAGCTCCTGCATGGGCTCCTGTTGCGTCAAGGAAAGGGGCATGCTCTTTTTTGAAGTTATCAACAATCAGCTTGGGAATAAGGGCTTTCTGGCTCTGGGGAACCATCCTCTTGCTCATCATAAGGACTAACATCAAGCCAAAGAAAAGGAATGAAAAGACAATCATAGAAGCTGAGAACACAATGTCAGATATCTCTTTTGCCTGCCACATATCATAGAACTTTATCGAAGCTATGAATCCTAATCCTATGAGCACCCATGAGAAAGGGTTTATTCCTTTCAAGAAGCTGCCAGACTCCTGAATCTTGGCCTTAGACACAATCTCCCTTCCCTGGCCTCCATTGACAGTCCTTATGAGAGGCATGTTCTCATCATTAGGGTTGGAGAAAGCCATTATGTCGACCAGTTTCTCCTTGGGCAAGAGCTCTGCCAAAGCCATTCCCAGCATTGACTTGCCAGTTCCAGGCTCGCCTATCAATAGGACGTGCCTTCTCTGCCTGCTAGCCTTCTTTATGACTTTCACAGCTTCTTCCTGGCCAATAACCTGGTCTATCATGCTCTTAGAAATCTTAATGTCAGCTGTAGTCTTGAAACTAAACTCACCCACCATGATACACGCGAATAATAAGGGATTTATAAAGCTTATCCAAACCGAATCACTTGGGCTGCGAAAAAGCAGCAACTATAAAAACATTTAAGTATTACTAGAATGATGAGATGAGAAAATGAGACAAAAATTGCCATTGATATTATTGGGAATATGCGCCCTCTTCGGCGTATTCTTCATCAGAGGAGGAATAACAAGCAGTATTGTTGCTGAGAACTGCGCAGAAGGCAACTGCCCAGACGCAGCCATTGGAGCTCCTTCTTTTCTGAGCGCAGAAGACAGCACTACCTTGTCAGCTGTGGGCGTGCTCATAATCACCATCTCTGCAGCCATGGTAATAGGATATCTCAAAGGCAAATCTGCGCCAGAAGAAAAGAGTGAGCAAGAAAAAGAAAAAAACCTTCTAAGGCATTGAGAAATTAGTAACTTTTTTAAAACATATCGGTTAATCCTTTCTCTATGAGGCTCGGAGTATTGTTTTCAGGAGGAAAAGACTCTGCTTTTGCGCTCTACAAAGCCAAAGAAGGCAATGAAATAGTCTGCTTGATATCCATCATCTCAAAGAATCCTGAAAGCTACATGTTCCACACACCCAACATCAGCCTTGTCAAGCTGCAGGCCGAAGCAATCGGCTTGCCTCTCATCTCGCAGCCAACTAAGGGAGTGAAAGAGGAAGAGCTCAAGGACCTCAAAAAAGCCATTGCGAAAGCAAAGAAGGAGTTCAAGATAGAAGGAGTTGTGACAGGGGCTTTTGCTTCTTCTTATCAGAAAGACAGGATACAGAAGATATGCAGTGAGCTTAGTCTAAAATGCATCAATCCGTTATGGGGCAGGGAACCTGAGAATGTGATGAAGGAGATGATAAGCTCAGGCTTCAAGTTCATGCTCTCAAGCATAGCAGCGCTCGGCTTGGATGAAAGCTGGCTTGGAAGAGTGCTTACAGGCAAGGACATTGACAAGCTCGTCATGTTGAACAATAAGTACGGAGTGCATATTGCCTTTGAAGGCGGAGAAGCAGAAAGCCTAGTAGTAAACGGACCCATATTTAAGAAGAAAATAAGGATTCTAGAAGCAGAGAAGAAGATGGAGAACGAGAACACAGGAACTTACCTGATTAAAAAAGTTGAGCTTGAATAGTTTTCGTAATCCTTCCGGTTTTTTCTAAGAGAGTTTAATAAATAAGTTGTAGAAACAGAGAATTGTATGGACCAAGCACTGCTATTGAAGACAGCCATTGTAATAGCCCTACTAGGATTAGCTGCCATCTCAATCATTGTCAAGACAACAGGAGTCGAGGAAATCAATATTGGCGAAGCAAAGCAGGCAGATGAAGAATCCACAGTGAAGATAACAGGCACAGTAGAGAGGGTTACTAGCAAGGAAGGATTCTCAATCATCAACATAAGAAAAGAGGAAAGCATCACTGTTGTTCTGTTTGACAGCATTAACCTGAGCAAAGGGCAGAAAGTCGAGATTGTCGGCAAAACAAAGGAATACAATGGAAAGAAGGAGCTGGTGGCTGACAGCATTGTTATGAAGTAACTTTTATATATACAACAAGCTTCCCATCGTCCCATGGAAAAGAAATACATATCAGTTGATGTTGAGACTTCAGGGGCAACTCCAGGCAAGTACTCTATGCTCTCGCTAGGAGCTTGTGTTGTTGGAGAGACGAGCAAGCAGTTCTACAAGGAAATAAAGCCCTTGAACCATAATTATAATCCTGAAGCAATGAAAGTGGCCTGTCTAGGCTTGAACTGCTTAAAGCAATTGGGCTACAGGAAAGAGCATGACCCAAAAAGCCCTGATTTCAGCCCTATTGACATTTTGCAAACACTTGAAGACACAGCAGTCCCTCCTAAGAAAGCCATGACTGATTTCAAGGACTGGGTTGTCTCAGTCATTCAAGGCTACAGGCCTGTATTGGCTGCAAGGCCTACCATGTTTGACGGCATGTTCATAGTATGGTATTTTGACAATTTCCTGGGAGAGAACCCTTTTGACCACAGCGGAGAAGACATCAACTCAATGTACAGAGGCTATACAGGCGACATATACACTAATATTGACCGCATCAAGCTAGAAGGGAAGGCAAAGCACACCCATAATGCCTTGGATGACGCGATTGAGCAGGCCTTGAAGCTTGAGCACGTGCTCATGATGATGAAAAAATCAGGAGAGCACCTAAAACCCATTTTCTAAAGCTTAAAAGAAACATTTATATAATCCTCTTTTATCTCACAAACGTAGATTTGTTTGGAGGGATAGGGTGATTGCTAGCAAGAGTGATTTTGTTCTGGAATGGGATAAAGCCCTTGGATTCAGGGCTGACCCTTTTGCTGACAAGATATTCGGCCCTATCAACAGCTTCCTGGTTGACAGGAAAGAGGAGAAGGAGAAGATCAACTGGTTCTTCATCAAGAATTATTTCTACGGAGCAATCATCGGAGAGCCAGGAGTCGGCAAGACCATAATGCTGAAATGGCTTGAAGACAGGCTAGGCAAGTACAACAGGATCCATGCTGTCTACATCAATGCTGCTGTGTTCAAGGAGCAGGTCAATATAATCCAGAAGATGATAATGCCTTTATTGTCATTCCCTGAGCGCTACATAACCAAGCCCCATAACAAGCTCTTGAGCGCAGACTTCGTGGGCTTCCTGGAAAAGAAGCTTGAACACAAGACAGTAGCCCTTCTCATAGACAACGCGCACTATCTAACTGAGAAGAACCTGGAGCTCATCAAGAGCCTGAAAAAAGAAGGCTTAAAGCTGAAGATCATCATTACCAGCAATCCAAAGGAGTATGAGAGGAGCAGGCTTCCAGAGATAGGCCATGACGAGCTTGGCATAACCTTGCGCAGGCCAACCTATGAGGAAGCAAAGGAGATGATAAAACTAAGGATACAAGCTTTTGGAGGCAGAGGAACCTATCCTTTCACAGACGAAGAGCTCAAAGCATTGTATGAAAGGGCTGACAAGAACCCCAAGGAGTTCCTCAAGCTCTGCCGTGACGAAGCCATCAAGATACTCATACACAAGAGAGAGATGCTTGACAAGCAAGCCTATGTTAGCAAGCCAGAATCAAAACCTTTAAAAACCAGCTTTAAAAAAATGCCTGGTGTTGATGACAAGATGGATGTAAAGATAAGAAAAGCCACTGAAAATGAAGTTGAAGAAGAGAAGAAAGAAGATAAAAAGAAGCTCATCAGAATAAGGTTTGCCTTTGGCAAGGAAAAGGAGAAGCCAAGAAAGCAAGCCCAACCATCTATCCCAGTTAAGAAAGACGACACAAGCAAGCAAAAGCTTGCTGAGCCAGAAATACAGAAATCTGGGATTTCTGAATCCAAAACAGAAGGTCTTGGAAAACAAAGTTTTTCTGACAAGAAAGCCATCTTTGATGATGAGCACAAGCAAGAGCTAGTCAACAGGCTCAGCAGCACCAGCCCTAGAAGGCAGCCTGTCAAGCCTGAAGCAGAAAAAGGCAAGAAAGACAAGGAATACATGTCAGAGACTGACAAGCTGCTCAGAGAGCTCGCAGAAGAGTTCGAAGTAGAATAAGCTCATTCTTGACTAATAATAACTTGTGAGAAACATTTATCCGAAGACTCTTTCACCCTTCGCACATGCAAGGATTGC
>JBGOZE010000048.1:0-10250 GCA_041479965.1 Candidatus Nanoarchaeia archaeon
ATCGGTGCTCTTTGTATAATAATTCCCGGATTAAACCTTGACTACCTGTCAATCACGTCGGCAAAAATAATCTCAAAAATAAACATTAATAATGCGCTGATTGTCTTAGCAGTGGTTTTATTTTTCTTGATGACTCTTTTGGTTATTAAGCAGCGTAGAAAAGACAAAGCCCTCATTGAAAAAAACATCACCCAACAATTAACTATTGAGTTCAGTCAGCCCTGTGAAGTTAGCATTGCAGAAGCAAAAATAAGACAATTCACAGAACAAAACCCTAGACTTGCAAGAATATATCGAAGACAAATACGAGAAATACTGATGATTCTGGAGCATAAAGAAAGAGAACTAAACCTCGCGTGGAAGAAAAAAATGATAATAAACCAACCAATAGAAGAGAAACAAGAAAAAGAAACAGAGCCAAGAAACGAGATAAACATTAAAATAAACCTTGAAAAAAAGGTTCATCCGGGAAAGAACCTTACACTGGATGAAAGAAAATACTTAATAAATCACGGCTTCAAGACTGGAAGATTTGTAAAAATAGGGAAAAAAGGTCCGGAAGAATTCTTAGTCAAAGAATCTCCTCCAGAATCAATAAGCCACACATTCCTAGTAGAAAACATCAAACAGGAACTAGAAAAATACACTAAAAAAATAGAGATTAGCTTGACAGAAAAGCCGGACTTGATATTCAAAAACCGTAAAGGTGAAACAATTGCCATAGAAGTGGAAACAGGAAAAGCATTCAAAAAAAATCCAGAGAAAATAATCAACAAGTTTGATAATGTAAGAGCAAAATACAATAAAAATGCAATCATAGTATTAACAGATGCAACCAAAAAACATCTCTACAAGGAAATATCAAAAACAATCCGCGTAATATTAAGATCAGAAGTCACAAGATACATCCAAAGCCAATTTAAAGCCAGTAAGTAAGGTTATATTATGGAGCAAGGCATCAAGCCTAAGACTGGCAGAAAACGCAGGAAAAGCTATAATTAAGCCTAAACCAAGCCTAAAAGCTATCGACGACAAAAAATCACGGAGTTTTCTTCATAGGCTTGCAAGAAATTCAAGCCTTGCAACAATTTTAGAATATTTCTGAGCTTTTATTTAATGATTCTAACACGATAATTTTTTCTTTCAGTTCATCAACTGTTATGTCTCCGTTTGCAAATCTTATCTTCAATATTTCCAAAGGATCACTAAGTACAGCTTGCGAAGTTTGATTTTTCTGATGATTATTGTTTGCATTTTGTTTTGTGAATGCTTTCTCAATCTTCTCTTTCAAATCCTTCTGGCTGACGTAAGCATAGATTTGTGTTGTGTAAATATCGCTGTGCCCTAAGCTTCTTTGGATATAGTACAAATCAACACCCCTCTCAAGTAAATAGGTTGCGTATGTGTGCCTTAATGTGTGAAAGCTGTAGAGGTGTCTTTGCTGGCCTGTCTTTGTCTTCTCCCAATCTAGTAAAAGTCCTGCTTTTTTCAAGTAAAGCCTAAACTTTATTGATAAGTAGTTGGTGCTTATTCCTTTCTCGCCATTAGTTGGTATGAAATATTCGCTCTCTGAGATTCTGAACCATTTCTCAATTAATGGTTTTATGCTTGATGGTAGCATTACGTATCTGTCTTTGCATCCTTTTCCTTGAATAATTTTTATCCTGCATTCAATCAAGTCGACGTCTTGTCTTTTTAGTTGGCAAACTTCACTTATTCTTAGACCACAAAAAAGAGCAAGCAAGCACGCTAGGAATACATCAGTTTCCTCGATTACCGTAAACAATTCGGTTAGTTGTTTTTTGTTGAAGACGTTTGGTAGTGTTCTGTTTTTTCCTTCGTTTTGATTCTTTCCTCGTTTTACTTTGTATTCTGCCATTTTTTTACATCGACCTCACGAGGTTTAGTCCTTGTATTTTGATGCTTATGCATGCTTGGCTGTTGGTCTCGTGTTTGCTTTTAAAATGTAAACTAAGGGCTGTTTTCTGCGTTATTAAGCCGTTCTTCAGTTGGAAACGTATTGTTTCAGGTACTCGTTCCAGTAGGCACCATCGGTAAATTTTGTAGGGGTTGTGCCCTTGCTCAAGTAAGAAGTTGTAGAATTCTCTCTCTTTTCCTAGTAGCATTCCTTTTTTGTTGTAGTGGTGCTGGGCTATTCTTGCTATTATTTTGCTGAAATTGCGAAAGTATTCTTCTCCAAAGCGATCTAGTACGTTTTTCTTTATTGACTCATATTCTATGAGCCATTCTTTGCGAATGTATGCTTGTTTCACGATGCTCGACCTCCCTATCCTCTTGAAAAGCCGAGATTCGCCACAATCCGCCCCTAAGCTCAAGGTTTCGCAGACTATAAATATTTCGATATTTAACTACTAAAAAATGATAACAAAAGAAAGGTTTATATATCCTGTTAGCTTAACCTTTTTTCATGATGAAAAAAATAAGATTAAGAGACCACCATATTGAATATTTAGTAAGAAGAACCATGGCTAAGAAAGAAGATCCTCGCATCTGGGAGGCTTCTAATGAGCACTTAAAAAATATTTATGGCTCCAAATTCTCACACTCATTAATTAAGCTGGAAAAAGAATTGGCACCTGATACCCTTGTTGAGATTGTAGAGGGGCAGGATCATGTCTGCGAGAATCTAGGTTGTCTTTATGTCAATGAGTGCAAATCAGGAAACTATCAAGCTTTAGCTCAAAAAATGGCCAAAATAGTCCCGATATTCCTGCTCGCCTATCCAATATTATTGTCAAATGAGTCGCCAGGTAAAGATGCGCTTATAATCAGCGAGAAAAAGCATCTGGCTGAGTTAGGGCTCCAATCTGGGGATCTCTGCACTTTTGCAGAGCTCATGAAAAAATATGAATGATAAGCATCATGTCGCTTCTGCCTGGAGGAAAGCCTCCCTTTTCAGGTCTTCGATGACGTAGTGGGTCTTCTTCTCCTCGAGCCCGAAGTTCTTTTCCAGTTCATCCATGAAATCCTCGAGCTCTTTTACATGCGAGAATATGCCTTCTGCAAGGAAGTCATAGCCGTTGTTGATCTTATACAGGTTGTTGATGGATGGATGGGCTTTCAGATAGCTACCTAGTTTGTCCCTGGATTCCCGGTCTGCCTTGAGCAGGATGTGGGCTTTGCAGTTGAAGCCTAGCTTGGAGAAGTCTATGAGCGTTGTATGCTTGGTTATGATAGAGCCTTCGTGCGTCCTCAGCTTGTCATACAACGTGCTGATGGGTATTCCTGTCTTCTTGCTTATCTCTGTCAGTGTCTGCCTGGAGTTCTTTCTCAGGTAGGATATGAATCTCAGGTCTGAATTCTTTAGCATTCCAATGCACCTCACCAATTGATATTCTGATTTTATTTTCCGGTTATTGAGGAGCTCCTTCGCTTAAACCGGATTTCTTTCAATTTGTGTTCTCAAAAATAGATATATACTTTATTCTTATATTATATATAACGGCTTATAACTATATACTTCAGTAAAATTTAAAAGCATAGCATCATTTACCTGGCCACATGAAAAGGAAAGTCATCCAATTGGCAAGGAAGACCCTAGTGGTCAGCCTACCCAGCAAGTGGGCCAAGAAATATGGCGTGCGCAAAGGAGATGAGGTGGATGTCGAGGAACAGGAAAGACAACTGCTGATAAAGGCACATGGTCGAGGAGAGTCTACAACCAAGGTTCTTGATGCCCAAGATCTAGGGATAATGCTCGAGAGGACCATAGGCGGGCTGTACAAGGCAGGCTATGATGAGATAGAAGTCACCTATCATTCTCCGCAACAATATGCAGCCATAAGAGAAGTCCTTAACAAGACCTGCCTAGGATATGAAATCATCAGGCACGGCCAAAGGACTATCGTGATAAGGAACATCTCTGAGCTGCACCAGGAGGAATTCGACAATATCCTCAGAAGGCTCTTCTTGACACTTCTTTCCTCAGCAGAGGACACCCTTGAGTACATCAAACAAGGCAACCTCAATGGCTTGGAAGAAATAGAGCCTAGGGACCAGATGATTAACCGGTACAGCGACCTGTGCAGGAGAATTCTGAACATAAAAGGAGAGTCTACTACAAAAAAGACAACAACCTATTATTATATATGCGAGGAACTGGAAAAGGTCGGCGATGCATACAAGGAACTGACCAGGTTCATAGCTAAGAACAAGATGAAAAAAGTCGACAGGGAAACCTCTTCCATGATTCAGGACATAAATGCTTACTTGAGGATGTTCTACGAACTATTCTACCAGTTTGAGCTGAAGAAGCTTGAGGCCTTTGGAGCCCTGAGCAACAAGTTCAAAAAGGATTTTACTGAGAGGCTCGAATCATCATCTGTGAAGGATTTGAAGCTTAACCATCTTCTCTACAGGATATTCTCTAACATAAACGACATGTCAGGCTCGCTCATAACAGCCAATGTGTGAGATTAAATGGCTCCTCTTAGAAGTTCTCTTCCTCTGCTGTTTTCCATATATCTCAAGAAATCATTTTCAAAAGGTTTTCCTTTACAGAATGCCACTACCTCGTTGAGTATCATGGCTGCGTTTTCAAGAAGACCATTAGCCTGCTGGGAAGCCGCCAGGCTCATTCCATTCTGGATTCCGTAAAGATAATCAAAGGATTTCATGAATTTCTTCTCGTCATCAAAGCCATAAAGTTCTTTTAGGCCAGAGAAGACAATCTCTGCCTTTTTTTCCTTCTTCAGCCTGAGAAAAACCGGGTCTAGAGAGATATAGGTCATATCAAAGAGTGAGTCTGCGATTAGGTGTCGCGGGTCAATGCGCGCGTAGCTCTGAGCTTTCCTTGGTATAAGGTTGGTGGTGAAATAATCTCCATGGTTCAAGGTCATGATGATAGGCGAGTAATTCTCTTCACGAAAAGCTCCTATTTTTTTAATCAGCTCGCCAAGGTAATCATTATGCCCCCATCTTGCCCCTCTTTTTTCATCCCCGACAAACGCCCTCTGTAAAAGATGGCTTTCAAGGTCAAGCACGCCTATCTTTACAGGAAAGTTTTGGCCATTAAAGAGCACGTCTGCGTAGAACTGCCCATTTTCCTCTCTGAGTTTCTTATAGAGCATTTTCTGGGCCACTAATCCTTGGCTTACAACTTCCTTGAAAGCATCTTCAGTATGTTTCAAGCTCTTATCACGCATCAGCTCTTCCCTTAGGTTTTCCTTTCCTTCCCTTGTGACCATCATCCATGATTTTCCATTCTCATTCTCAAAAGCAAGAGGAGACTCAGTTCCGATAGTTGAATTCTTGAATACCGTATCTTCGTACACCTGGTTGAGGAATCTTTCAGAGAAATCAAAAGAATAATTCTTCTTGAGGAGTTTTCTTCTGGTCAGGCGAGAAAAAGGCACTTCCTCGACCACTCCTTCAGAGCTTTCGAATCTCTTGACTTTCCCACCCTCATCAGCAAGCCGAGAAATTGTCTTGGCAATCCTATTATAATGCTCTGCTTGAGGCTCTTTGAAATATTTCTCAGATATCCTGGCCATCAGTAGGTGAGCATCCACTTCTGCATCAGGAGTCCTGTCTCGAGCATGCCTTATTATCTCTTTGGCAGCTTCAGGATTAATTTTGGCAATCTCATCAAGGAAGGCGAAAAAATTCACCCAATTGTCTTTCTTCCTGAACAAAGTAGCATACTCTGTCCCTAAGCCCCATTTCTTTAGCCCAGAGAGATGCGGAGAATCATCTTTTTTCTCAATGTCTTCCATCACTTGGCTGAAATAATCAATTCCATCATAGGGGCTTTTCTTAAGAAGAGCTTTTGTCAGCTCAAGCTTGGCAGCAAAGGAATCTGTCTTTTCGATTTTTCTTCTCAATATCTCAATCTGCTTTTCCCTATCCCATGCTCCGACCGCCCGAAGAGGCAAGAGCATGGCTGTCTCTGCGATAGTTTTCAGCCCTTTTTTCCCCATCTTCTCAAAATCCCTGAAGATATAGGTTACGATTGAGAAACAGGCAAACATTGACAAGAACATGGTTGCATCAAACACAGCCTGTCCCACGGCCACATCATAGAGGCTTTTGCTCCAGAAATCTTTGTCAGCATTTTTGTGAAGCTCAATAATCTGTCCGATTCGCTCAGGCATTTTGAGGATAGTGCTTGGATAAAGGGCAGAGGTTATTCCGAGCGCCACTGTCTTCGGATACCTGAATATCTTGCCGATTTTCTCCTTTGCTTCTGGGCTGCGGATTTTCCTGTATAGCCCTTTTCCAGCAAAATAAGGTATTGCCATGATAGCAACAGGGACGCCTAGCATGAAGCCAAGGCTCAAACCATACATCTTGCCAACCTTGCCTGCCCTGAGCAAGCCACTTTCTTTTCCCTTCTGGATGCTCTCCATAACCTTGGGCAACCGGTCATATTTACCCATCATCATCTCAGCTGCCAAAGTGCTCAATGCAATGGCGCTTCCCATCTTGAAGGTCTCAGTGACGTAATCGCCAGCTCCTCCAAGCACAGCATACCCTAATGCGCTTATGGCCAGTGCAGAGCCGAGTGTGACCTCAGGCTTGTGCTTGACGACAAAATGCTCCAGAGAATTCATTATTTTTTCTTTTCTTCCTTTAGGAGGCGAATACTCGATCAAGGCCTCATTGACCACATCCCCCAAGGTCTTGTACTTCATTGTTCTGGGTAGGTATTTCAACAAACTATTTAAACCTTGTTTTTTTCTTTACTATAAAATGATTATTATCATCGGAGCTGGTCCTGTGGGCTGCTATGCAGCAACTCTCCTTGCAGAAAAATTCGATGTGGCTGTCTTCGAGGAGCACAAAGCCGCAGGGTTGCCAGTGCAGTGCACGGGCATCGTCACCCAGGAAATATTTAATTTTATTCCAAGAAATAATGATTTTGTCATCAATCAAGCCAGGGACGTGCGCATCTTCTCACCCAACGGCAAGTTCATCAAGCTCAGCATGGACAAGCCAGACATTATTGTCGACAGGCAGAAATTCGACCTTTATTTCTATAATCAGGCAAGAAAAAGAGGAGTCAAGTTCTTCTTCAGCCACAAATTTATCAAAGCACAGGGCTCGATTGCTTTCATCAAGAACCTGGGTTCTGGCAAAACAAGAAAAGTCAAGTTCACTCATCTGATAGGCGCTGACGGACCATTGAGCCCCGTGGCTAAGAGTGCTGGCTTGTCCAAGAAAAGGAAATTCTTCACTGGAATGCAGGCTGTTGTCAAGAAGAGGAACAGTAACACTATAGATTTCTATCCTATTCCAAAAGGCTTTGGCTGGGCAGTGCCTGAAGACAGGAACACCCTGAGAGTTGGCGTTGCATCCAGAGCAAATCCTAAAGAATATTTTGATAACATCATCAAAAAATATCCTGGAAAAATAATGTCCAAGCAAGGAGGCCTCATACCTCTATTTGACCTAAAGGTTGGCTTGAGCAAGAAAAACGTCTTTCTGGTCGGAGATGCCGCTGGCCTAGTCAAGGCCACGACAGGCGGCGGCCTGGTTCATGGCTTGAAATCAGCAGAGATATTAGCTGACAGTCTGAAGAATAACCGCGGCTATAACCTAGGCATTTATCTCAACATATTGCCGAGCCTCTGGCTCAACCTCAAGATGAGGAAGATTATGGATGCTTTCACACCAGAAGAATGGAACCAGCTGGTCAAGGATTTGAACAATCCTGAATCAAAGAAAGTATTGCAGGCTGTCAACAGGGACAGAGTTTTCCAGCTATTGTTTAGTCTGGCAGTCAAGAATCCGAGAATATTGAAGCAGGGTTTGATGCATATAGAAGATTTTTTCTGACTTTAATTCTCTAATTAGTTCCAGTTAATTTTAATGCTATTGTTCTAATGCAGCAGCCTTTTCATGAACATCTTGAAGAATATCTTGAATGCGCCTTTGAAAGAGGCTTGCCCTTTTTTGAGAGAATAATCAGTGTACCTAATGATGACAGGCACTTCCCTGTACCTTATTCTTTTTCTCACAATCTCCTCGAGGATTTCAGAGGCGTGCTCCATCCTGTCAGAGTCAATCCTTATCTGCTGGGCTGCTTTTCTGTTGAGCACTCTGAATCCATTGTGGGCGTCGCTTAGCCTCACTCCGTAGAATAGCCATTGCACCAGCACAGAGCCTTTGAGCAATATCTTCCTTCCAAGAGGCATATCTGTTTTTGTCAAGAACCTGGAGCCCAGAGTCACATCAACTTCTCCTCTTATAACTGGCTCTAGCATGGCAGGCAGGTCCTCAATCCTGTGCTGCCCATCGCTGTCAAAAGTGACTATGAACTCTGCTCCATGCTTCAAGGCATACTCAATGCCTGTCTTGAGAGAAGCTCCTTGGCCTCTGTTGATGACATGCTTCAAGACAGCAACACCTTGTTTTTTTGCTTCTTCAAAGGTATTATCACTGCTGCCATCGTCAATGACAACAATATTAGAATAACCTGCCTTTTTCAGCCCTACAACTACTTTTACGATGCTCTTCTCCTCATTGTAGGCGGGTATGACGAAAAATATCTTTTTGCCAGGGTATTTGTTCATTTTTACCACGATATCATCAAGCTGCAAAATCATAAAACTATTTTTTCTTTCTGGATGAAAGTCCTGTACCAGAGCTCAAAATTCAGCAATGTCCATATCTGTCTTGCATAGAAAAGCTTGCCTTCCTTGTAATTCTCAAGAATCTTCTTGACATAGTAAGGGTCTAAGATGCCTTGCCTGAAAAGTTGAGTCGTGTTGAGCAGGTCGCTCACTGTGCCTTTCAGGTCTTGGTCAAGCCAGTTCTCCACAGGCACATGGAAAGTCTGCTTCTTCCTCTCAAGGATGTTCTTGGGAAGATGCTTTCTCAATGCCCTCTTGAAGACATACTTGGTGGTGAAATAGCCTTTGAGCTTGTACTTACTGGGCATGTTGAAGGCCAGCTCAGCAATCCTGTGGTCCAGCAAGGGCACTCTCGCCTCAATGCTCTTGGCCATGGTCATCCTGTCAGTCTTCATCAAAAAGCTTTCTGGAAGCAGCCTCTTGAAATCAAAGAGCTGCAGCTGCTTGAGATAATCTGCCCTGCCTGCATAGAAATCCTTATTGAGCTCACCATAATTTATTTTCTCAAAATAATTTTGCTTTAGGAGCTCTTTTCTCTGCTCATCATCAAACATGCCAACCAAATCATAGTAAGCCTTGGCCTTATTATCCTTCATTGCTCTTATGACCATCTCCCCTCTCCTATAGGCAGACTTTCCAAGATCAGAGGAATACTTGTAGAACCTGTTCCAAACCTTTAGAGGAATGGCTCTGGTGACTGCAGGCCCGAGAGTTTTGAATAATGGAAGCTTGCTTGCAGCATTGGTGGCTTTAAGGAACCTGTACTGGTCATAGCCAGCGAACATCTCATCTCCACCATCACCTGTGAGTATGACTGTTGAAGTCTTTTTTGCAGCCTCAGACAGCAGGTAGACTGGAATCAGAGCAGGGTCTGCCATTGGCTCGTCGCAATGCCAGGCAATCTTAGGAAGAAGCTTCACCACATCAGGCTCGATGAGGAATTCCTTGTGCTCTGTTCCGAACTGCTCGCTTATCTGCTTGGCATATATTGTCTCGTTGACTTTTTCTCCGTGGGCAAAGCCGACGCTGTAAGTCCTTATGGGAGCATCACTATTCTCTTCCTTCCTTATCAGGCTCATCATAAGAACTATGGCGCTGCTGTCAATGCCGCCGCTGAGATAGGCTCCGAGAGGCACATCACTGATGAGCTGCTTCTTCACAGAGTCCTTGAGAAGCTCAAAGAGCTTCTTCTCATACTCTCGCAGGCTCATCTTTTCTTTTTGCTCAGAATTATCAATATTGATATCCCAGTACTTGCTGACGACCATGGTCTTGTCCTGCAGGCTGAACCTGATGAAATGTCCAGGCAGAAGCCTCTTAATTCCCTCAAATAAAGTTTGCTCAGAAGGATTATATCTTAGGGCAAAATAATGGTTCATGGCGTGGAGATTGACTTCTCTCTTTACGCTGTTGAGTTCAAGGATGCTCTTGATTTCGCTCGCAAAGACCAGGTTGCCCTTATTATAATAATAGTAGAGCGGCTTGATGCCTATCCTGTCCCTTGCGATGATTAGCTCCTTGGCCTTGCTGTCATAGATGCACACCGCAAACATGCCGTTCAGGAGCTTGAGGAAATTCTCCTTGTACTCCTCATAGGCGTGCACCATGACCTCGCCGTCTGTCTGGGTCCTGAAGAAATGACCTTTCTCCTCGAGC
>JBGOZE010000049.1:0-9515 GCA_041479965.1 Candidatus Nanoarchaeia archaeon
ATTTCTTTATCCTGGATACGCTCAGCAGGATTTCTTTGTCCATTTGTCGTGCTCACCCCAAGCAAAATACTATGAGAAGCTAGTATTTAAATTTATCCAAGAAGGTCCTGGAGGGTTCTGGTGGACCTGAGTATCTGTGAGAAAATCTCAGGGTTGTCCGGCCTTGCTTGAATGACAGAAGGATTGTTCTGGATATGCTGGACCAGAGCACCTGTCTTGCCTGCAACTGTAAGGTCCTTATCTGACTCTCGCCTTACAGTAGCACTGCCAGAAAAGTAGGCGTCAAAGTGTTGCGCTGAAAATATCTTCGCTGCCTTTTCTATCTGCTCAAATGCTCCAGCGATGAAAAGGTGCGCGGTGAGCAAAGGAGTGCTGGTGAAAGCATTGGGCTGCCTTGCGTTCTCCTCATCATAGCTTCTTATCATCCTCTTGTGAATCTTTGACATGAAATTGTAGCTCTTCATGAGGTGGTCTAGAAAAACCTGTTCGCGCTCTCCGAGATTTGCCTCGGGAATCACTTGGTTATTTACGTAGTTATCTAATGTATGATACTGTGCGTCTGCTTGTCCATCTATAAAATTCCCGTACTGATAGTGCTCATTAATGTAGCGGGCTAGGCATGAAGCGATTAGGTTCTTGTCTCTTTTCTGGGGGCTTTTTGAAAGCTCTTCACTGATGTCTTGTTTTATCGGCAGTAGGTCGTAATCATTCTTCATTTTTATTTTGAAAGCCCGTTCAAACTTATAAATCTTTTGTTTTTCACCACCACAGAATAGTCACAAGAAAGGGTTAATTTTTATGAATGCTCATCAAGCCAAGCCCTAAAAGCTTCAAAAGCTTTTTTCCTGTGGGAAATCTTATTTTTTTCCTCAATGCTCATCTGAGAGAAGGTGATATCAAGCCCTTCGGGAATAAAGATCTGGTCCCACTGGAAGCGAGTATCGCCCCTGGGGCTTACTATCTTTCCTTTTACCTTGCCCTGGAACACCAGAGGCTCTTTTCCTGGCTCGCAATAGCCAATGCTGCAGATCGCAACAGCACTCGTGTCTTTATACTTGCTTGCAAGCTCATAAAGCCCTGAGATACCTATCTTCTTGATGAAATCCTTCACATAGGGTCCTGGAAGGCTGCCCAATGCATTGAAGCAGAGACTTGTGTCCTCAACAAAAACAGTCTTCTTAGCCTTCTCAGCTGCGAGCTTTGCCTTTTCCTTCACTATCTCCTCTGGCTCTCCCTGCAGCTCTGGCAAGTCAATGTCAAGCTGCTTCACCTCAAAGCCTTTCAGGATGCCTTCTACTTCCCTAAACTTCTCCTTGTTGCCTGTCACAAAATAAAGAGACATACGAGCCCGCCCGGATTCGAACCGGGGTCTCCTGGTGTCCTTGCGCTTTGAGAATCGCTCCGAAGCCAAGTGTTCTATCCGGACTATACTACAGGCCCAAAAATAACTTTTAATAATGGTGCTAGGTTTATATAATTATTCAAATTCGAATAAGAAAATGAGGTTAAGACCCTCTTATTTCTTCGCCAGCGTGATCTCAATTATGGATACTCGGACGTCCCGGCCTTCCTTGTTCTGGAAGCCTTCTGAGTCAATCTTTATATCCTTAAGCTGCATCTGGTCTTTCAAGAATCTCTTCATCACCACTTCAGCCACGTCCACTGCCCTGCTTATGAACTTGCCTCTGGCCTTGATGATCACTTCATTCGCGCCTTTGGTTGTGAACTGCACCACAACGCCAGTCACATAGTTCATGAACGGCTTGTTCCCGATGAAGATTGAGTTGTCGTCTGCCATTCCGCACCCCCAATACTGGTTGATGGTAGCCTGGTCACTGACTAATTAGTCCCTGCTTTCATTATTCTAGTCACATAGCCTGCGATTATGTTCCTGAGTTTCTTTGAGCTGACATTTACGAGCTCTGAAACCTTTATCTTGTTCTCCTCGTAGTTAGTGCTGAAGCGGTCCCTATGCGCCTCTAGCAAGCTATGCGTGATTGCCTTCACTAGTCTAGTCTTAATTCTTCCCATGGGCTATGAGAAAAAAGAGGGGTTTATAAAGATTATGGAGAATTCGGAGATTTCAGCTCATCTCAACAATCAGCTTTGCAGCTGCCTTAGAAGTCATGTCATTGAAATCTTTCTCAGGATTGACTTCAACAATGTCGAACATGCCTATGTTTCTCAGCATCTTCAAGCGCTGGATAAAATAGATGAGCTCTCTTGTGGAAAGCCCTCCGGGCTCTATGTAGCCTGTTCCTGGCGCAAATGCAGGGTCCAAGGAGTCAATGTCAATGCTGATGTAAGCCTTGGGCCAAAGCCTGGCTACGCTCATGACATTGTCAGCGACTTCTCTTAAGCCTTCAAATCCTATCTCTTTCATAGGGTAATTCTTTATCTTGTTGTCTTCTATGAATTTCTTCTCTTCCTTGCTCATGTTCCTTGTGCCTATGATGACCACGTTGTTCTTGTCAACTATTTTCTCATCAATCAGGACTCGCAGGTAGTCTTCGTGGGTTGGTGGCTTCTGGTAGTCTTGGGTGTCAGGGTGAGCGTCAAAGATGATTATTCCTGCTCCGGGATTGTTCTTTGCAAATGCTTTGAAAGCAGGATAGGTTATTGAGTGGTCTCCGCCCAAGAGGGCGCAATAATGATTTTCCTTCGCAACTTCCTCCTCAATGGACTTATGGGATTCTGTGAGGTTAGAATTATCAACTTTGATGTCTTTTATTTCAAACAATGGCAAGATGCCTGCTTCTGTCAAGTAGATGTCCTTGAGCTGCTCAACAATCCTGTCAGGACCTTTCTCCAATCCCTGCCTTTTTGAGAGAGCTCCTGCTCCTAATGGCACTTTGAATAGTTTCATGATGATAGGAGAAAAAAACAGCTTGTTTTAAAGCTTTCTGAAAAGACTGAATAAACTCAGGCATTCCTCAGTATATCCACTGCTATCTTGGGGTCTGGGCTTTTGAAGACGTAGCTCCCAGCTACCAGCACATCTGCTCCTGCTTCTATGGCTTGCCTGGCCGTCTCAGCATTTATTCCTCCGTCAACTGCTATGGATAGCGTGGGCTTCTTCTTTCTCAGGCTTTTTATCTTGGTTAGAGTCTTCTTTATGAGCTTCTGTCCTGGCTTTCCAGGCTTTACTGTCATCACCAGCACAAAATCAACAATGTCAAGCAGCTTGCCTATTTTTTTCAAGTCAGTGGAAGGGTTGATGGCTATGCCTGCACGCACTCCTTTCTTTTGTATGTGCTCAATGAGCTTTTTGGGTGATTTCACAGCTTCTGCGTGGAAGCTGAGCCTGTCTGCTCCTGCTTTTATGTACTTGTCAACCTGCTTCTCAGGCTGCTTAATCATCAGGTGCACATCTTTTTTTATATTATCTGCGTGTATGCTTTTCACAAATTCAGAATCAAAGGTCTTGTCCTTGACGAACTTGCCGTCCATGACATCAAAGTGGATGTAGTCAGCGTTGCTTAGGCGCAGGACAGCCTGGTCGATCATGGTCTTGTCAGAATAATCCAGGCTTAGAATACTCACAGCTACTTTCACAATCAATCATACCACCTTCAAAGCAATGAATAGACGATATTATTTATAAAAGTTTTTGTTTATTTAGACGAAAAAACCTGTTTTTGGAAAATTTTATATAAAACAACCTGCATTTGTATCATGATAAGTTTTATGAGGTGGTAGTTATGGACATTCCTAAGACTAAAATAATTCTTGCTGCTGACCATGCTGGCTTTGAGCTCAAGGAGAAGCTTAAGAAATACCTGGAGTCAAGCAACATTACTTTTGACGACCTATCTCCCAAGCTTATCCCTGAGGATGATTATCCTGATGAGGCTTTCAAGGCAGGGCAAAAAGTAGCTAAAGTAAAAGCTCTCGGGGTCTTCATCTGCGGCACTGGCATGGGCATGTGCATGGCAGCTAACAAAGTCAGAGGCATCCGCGCAGCAATGGCCTATGATGAGACAACTGCAAGGCTTAGCAGGCAGCACAATGATGCCAATGTCCTGTGCCTGGGCGGCAGGACTACTGATGAGAAAAAAGCAATCAGCATCCTGAAAGTCTGGCTCACAACCAGGTTCTTGGAAGGGCATTATACTCGCAGGAATGAGAAGCTGGCAAGATATGAAGGCGGGCTTTAATCAGGATAGCTTTTAATCTATTTTTTCAGAATCTCTTTTGCAGCCTTGACAATAGCCTCGGCATCTATCTCTTCAAACTTCATCAGCTCTTCTGCTTTTCCAGAACAAGGCATCTTGCCTACTGCCAGGCACTTGATTTTCACATCTGGTGAGAATTCATTCATTTCCCTGCTGATAGCTTCGCCTATTCCTCCTTCTGCATAGTGGTCTTCCACTACAATCGCTTTGGCGTGGCATTTGATTATTTCCTCGTGCAGTTTTTTCGCATTGAGAGGCTTGATGCAGTAGAGGTCTATGACTCTAGCATTTATCTTTTCTTTTTTCAGCTCTTCCTGCGCTTTGAGCGCTTCGTGAAGAGTTATTCCTGAACCGACTATGACTAGCCTGTCTTCTTTTGACTCCCTTAGAATCTTGAATCCTCCAATTTCGAATTTTTCTTTGTTGCCATAAAGAACAGGTGTTTTAGGCCTGGTCGTCCTGATATACTTTAATCCTTTTGTGTTGCTCGCTAATTCAACAAGCTTCTCAGTGCTAACAGCATCTGAAGGGTAGAGCACAATGCTTCCTGGCAGCGCCCTGAACATTGCAAGGTCTTCTAACCCCATCTGGCTCGGCCCGTCTTCACCTATGCTTACGCCTACGTGAGAGCCGCAGATGGTCAGGTTAGCGCTTGAAAGAGCCGCCATTCTTATCTGGTCGTGGGCTCGTGAAAGGAATGCTGCAAAAGTCGAAGCAAATACATTGAATCCTTTGACGCTCAAGCCCAAAGCTATTCCTAGCATTGCTTGCTCTGCGATGTACGATTCTACAAATTTTTCAGGGTGAGCTTTGGCTAGCTTTTCAGAGAAAGTAGAGTTGCTCACTTCAGCGTCAACTGCTACTAGGAAATCATTTTTCTCTGCAAGCTTGACCAGTGCATTGCCATAGGCTTCTCTTGTAGCTACTGAGTCTCCGAGATTGTAGTTAGGCGCCACTGATCCTCCTGTCCTCTTAAGCTTTGAGCGGATTTTCTTTGGCTTGGTTATCTTGACATCAGGCATCTCAAGGTTTATTATCTCGTCAAGTGCTCTGCCTAATTCTTCCTGGCTCAGAGCCTTGCCATGCCATCCTTCCTTGTCCTCTATGAATGATACTCCTCTTCCTTTGAAAGTCTTTGCCAGGATGACAGTTGGCTTCTCATCGACTGCTCGTGCTTTCTCAAATGCATTCAGTATGTCATTCATCTCGTGACCGCTTATCGGGATTACTTCTGCTCCTAATGCTATGAACCTGCTCGCATAGGCCTCGATGTTGTGGCCTAGCATTGTCTCTTTTGACTGACCTAATCGGTTGATATCCATTATTATGCAAAGATTGTCAAGCTTGTAGTGCACTGCAAGAGCCATAGCTTCATAAACAGAGCCTTCTGAGCTCTCGCTGTCACCCATCAATACATAAGTCCTGTATTTTCTTCCTTGAAGCTTGGCTGCTAATGCCATTCCCACTCCTACAGCTAATCCCTGGCCTAAAGAGCCAGTAGCTACTTTTATCCAGTTGAGAGACTTAGGTATTGGGTGACCTTCGAAACAACTGCCGAATTTTCTTAGAGTCATCAAGTCCTTTTTCACGCAGCCAGCTCTCACAAGAGCAGAATAAAGTATTGGGGCTGCGTGGCCTTTGCTCAGCACAAACTCATCATTGTCAGGATTAAAAGGATTCTTCCTGTCATAGCTCATCTCATTGAAGAACAAGGCGCTCATGAGTTCTGCGCATGACAAGCAGCTAGTCGGGTGGCCGCTACCTGCTTCTGTGGTCATCTTAAGGACATCCCGCCTCATGATGTCTGCAATGTCCTCTAATAATTCCTTGTCAAGCACTAGTCAACCTCTTTTTTAGTGAAATTAAAATTTCAATTGCTTAGCAGCGTAAATCTTCTTTTTTAGCCCAGCCTCAATCTCAATAAGTCGGTTGTACTTGGCTGTTCTCTCGCTCCTGCAAGGAGCTCCGAGCTTTATCTGGCTTGCTCCAATGCCCACTGCCAAGTCTGCGAGGTATGGGTCTTCTGTTTCTCCGCTCCTATGGCTCACAACAACTTCCCAGCCAGCATCCATTGCCAGCTTTGCAGCCTTCATGGCCTCTGTCAAGGTACCAATCTGGTTGACCTTGAGTATCAAAGCATTGCACAAGTTCTTTGAGATTGCCATCCTCACCCTGTCTGGATTGCTCACAGTCAAGTCATCACCAACAACCTGGACCCTACTGGTCTTGGCCACTGTTATCATGAACTCAGACCATGATGAGAAATCATCCTCACCAAACCCGTCCTCTATGCTCTTGATATCATATTTTGTCAATAAGCGGTCATAGTACTGTATCAATCCTTTGGGCGTGAAGCTTACTCCAACATCATAATTCCCTTCAAAGAAGATGTTGCTCGCAGCCACATCCAAGCCAATGCGGATTTTTCTCCTAAAGCCTGACCTGGCAATTGCTTCGCTGATCAAGTCCAAGGCTTCTTCTCCTGTCCTCAGAGGAGGGGCAAATCCTCCTTCATCACCCACATTGGTTGCAGTTGCTCCGTACTTGTCATCAATTATCTTCTTTAAAGTATGATAGGTCTCACTTACCATCCTGGTGGCTTCTGCAAAGCTCTTAGCACCAGTAGGGATGAGCATGAATTCCTGTATCTTCAGGTAATTGCCTGCATGCGCTCCTCCGTTAATCACATTAGCCAGAGGCACAGGTAGCATGAATGATTTGGTGTTGCCGTAAAGCTCAGCAATGTGCTCGTACAATTGTTTTCCTTTGAAATCAGCAGCAGCCCTGCTGACAGCGAGACTCACGCCAAGCATAGCATTGGCTCCAATGACAGATTTATTATCAGTCTTGTCAAGCCTCTTCATGGCAAGGTCGATCTGCTCCTGCTCAACAACGCTCATGCCTTTCAAAGCCTTGGCAATCCTCTTGTTGACATTCTCAACAGCCTTCTCCACGCTCTTGCCATGGTACTCTCTCTTCTTGTCCCTTAGCTCAAGAGCCTCGTAGATGCCTGTGCTTGCCCCGCTAGGGACAAAAGCGTAGCCAGAATGCTTCTTGGTCTTAACAACAACCTTGAGAGTCGGGTTGCCCCTAGAATCCAAGACCTGGATTGCCTTAACCTCTTGAATCTTGTCCATATAACAAATCACCCCTTCGAATAATCATAACTGCTTATTATAAGCTAAGAAACGTATTATGCTTGGCTTTTATTAATTTTCTGTTTTTAATATGATTAGGAAAGAATAAGAAAAGAAAAAAGGAATAAAAAAATTTGAAAGAGTTTACTTAAGACTCAATCTTTCTGTTGATGGTTCCTGTTACAGTGTAATTAAGGCTTTCTCCGGATTTCGTATAAACTATCTTCACATTAGCGTCGAATCTGCTATTTTCCACGAAATCTGTCGCATTAACTAAACAAAGAGTTATTGGATCTGATGTTGCCCCGTTTGCCAAAGTTCCAACGTCTAATTCGTCGTTGCAGGTTACATCACTCGATCCGGTTGTATCTAAATAAATATATGTGGCTGTCGTGTCTGCTCCTAAACCGTTATGTAAAGTAAGTTGCATTCCTGTTCCGGCTGTGGACTTACAGTCCGTAAAGTCAAATCCCGGACTCAAGGTGCACTTGTTCGGTATCAGCTTGCTCGGGTTAAGTACTCCGAAGTATGCTAGTGCTCCGATGGCTGCTAATACTACGAGAATGGCCCAGCCGTAGGTCATCAAGAATTCCATTGCTGCTTGTCCTTTCTTATTCATCTTTATTTCACCTCATCATATGCTGTTTTCAGATTATCTTTACTATGATACCTTCTCTTTGTATTTAAATGTTTTGCTGAATTAGCTATGATATGCCTTATTCAAGTTAAGCCGTTAAATGAAGTTTGTGAACAATCCTCCTATGACAAGGGATGATATGGTGTAGATGATCACTGATATCAGGATGAACACAGGTATCCTGCTCAGACCTTCTTTCACTCTTCCTTTCCTTATGATGCTTACAATAGCAGCTGATGAAATGGATGATATGATGAGTATCAGGTAGGTGAATAGTACAAAATCACTGGTCTTTACTGATTCAGATGATATTGAGAAGCTGAAGAAGCTGCTTGAAGAGGCCATGTTGGGGCCTAGCTTAGAGGTTATTTCCTTGATGACCTTGAGCAGCTGGGTTGCCAGGGCGAATAGCACTGGTGCTGCTACTATCGTGGCAAAGGTGATGAATATGACGTAGGTCGTGACGCTGGCTGACATCTCTTTCTTCATTATCTTGGTCTCATCGATATCCAGGGCTATCTTGCTTAGCAAGTCTGCCATCTCTCCTCCTGCTGCCATTCCTTCGAGTAAAAGGCTTATTGACCTCTGGATGACTTTTGACTCGTATTTATTGGCAAAATTCTCTAGTGCTGTTGACAGGTCTTCTCCTGCCATGGTGTTCTTGGCGACTATTTCTATCTCTTTTGCGAGCGCTCCGAATCCTGGCCTTACCGCGTACCATAGTGCCTTGTCTATGGGCATGCCTGCGCTTATGTTGGCGCTTGTCAATTGCAGGAAGTCAGGGAACACATCTTCAACTGCTTTGGTCCTCTGGAATATCTTCATGTCAAGGTAGAAGAGATACACTCCCCATATCAATCCTATGAGCATCACAAATCCTAGGAGCCAGAATCCCAGGAGGTAGACTAGCAGTGTCGCCAAGCCTTTGCCGAGCATAATGCAATAAATTATTATTGCGATGCTGAGCAATACGCATAGTAAGATGTTGCCTCTGAAAATCTTTTTGGTCACTACCTTGGGCTCTAGGTCTTCCATTCCTGACTTCACAAGGTAATCTCTTAGGCTTATACTCTTGGCAAATCCTCCTATTGAGAACTTCTTTTTCTTTTTCAGCTTGAGCCATTTGTCTTTGTGCCTGCTGAATTTCTTCAGCTTCTGCTCCAATTTATTCTCGTGCTTTGGCGCAAGAGGGCTAGTCTCTAACTTATCTTTTCCATCAGCCTTGCTTATTGTTTTTTCTTTTCCTTTCTCTTTCAAAAAACTTTCTTTTTTTGAACCAGCAAGTTCACTTGCTGTTTTCAACTCTTTTTTCTTCGCTGCAAATTTTTCTTTAGCCAGCTTGAGCTTGGAGAATAATCCTGGCTTTTTCTCCTTAGCAATAGGCTCAGAAGTCTTCTCAATGGTAGGCTCATCTTTCTTCACAGCTGGCTGTTCAGGTTCCTTATTCTTTCTTGTCAAAAGAAGGCGGAGAGGTATTTTAGGGTGCGAGGCGTGCATGATCATCGAGTTGCCATTAATCTCTTTCTTAGGCTTGTCAGCAGGCTGAAGATATTCTTTCTTGTTCTC
>JBGOZE010000050.1:0-8871 GCA_041479965.1 Candidatus Nanoarchaeia archaeon
ACAGCAACATTAACGCCAGGATTCAACTTAAATAATCCACCACTATCAACCCAATACTTCAGGAGCTCATTCCCAGGATCAAGCCTCTGCAAAGCCCTGTAATCATCCCTCACCAAGTCAACCAGGTTAATCATGACACCAGAGAATAAGGAAGGATTATATAAAGGTTTTCACGGGACTTAGACACTTCATCTTCTCAAATTCCTGATTTACAGAAGTCTTTTTCCCAACAGGATAAAACACAGAGAATACAAAGATGTTTTTAAGGGTTTCTATTTTCAGCAGCGCCTAATGAGCCCATGCCAGAATGGCGGGGATTAATCGTCATTCCCGTGCGTTTCCATGAATCCTGCTTTCTCTCTTTCAGCAAACTCTATTAATAGCTCAACACCATCTGAAAAAGGAGCTGGAACCCTGGGTAGTCTTAACTGCGGGCTTTTATATGAAGAACAATAGACTCTTGTAATTGAATCATCATAAAGGGTGTGAGGGATTGAAATCTCTACATGGACAAAGCTCCTGGACCAGTAAGGAAAGTTATCTCCCATAGCATTACTGAGAGTCTGATTCATTATGCACTTAGGTTTTTTTAAGCAGCTCAGGCAATACTCCAGGACCTGGTCCCCATCATCAAACGAGACACTAGGCTGTTCAATTCTTTTAAAACCCTCGGGAAGTGAAGTCTTAGCAGCTGGTTTCATCTTAACCTCTCTCAGAAACAGGTCTGAGGCCCTCATCACCTCTCCATAAAAAATATAAATAATAAATTATTATAAAGTTATCGTAAAGAGGCATATAAATTAAAAAGCCCCGCCGGCGTTTGAGGCGCCTAGAAGTTTATTTCTTTTCTTTGACCGCCGCCTGCGCAGCAGCTAAGCGAGCAATCGGAACCCTATATGGTGAGCAGCTCACATAATCCAACCCTATCCTGTGGCAGAACTCAACACTACTCGGCTCTCCGCCGTGCTCTCCGCAGATTCCTATCTTTAGTTTCTTGTTAACTTTTCTTCCTTTTGCTACGCAGATTCTCATCAATTCTCCTACTCCTGCTTGGTCTATTGCTTGGAACGGGTCGCGAGGATATATTCCCAGCTTTACATATGCTGGCAAGAACTTGCCTGCATCATCTCTGGATAATCCTAGTCCCATCTGTGTCAAATCATTTGTTCCAAAACTAAAGAATTCTGCTTTCTTGGCTATTTCATCAGCAGTAATAGCAGCTCTAGGCACTTCTATCATGGTCCCGACTGCATAATCAATCTTTATCTTCTTCTCTTTCATTACTTCAGCAGCTACCCTGTCAACAATCTCTTTTTGCAGCTCAAACTCTTTCAATATTCCAACGAGTGGTATCATCACTTCTGGCTTTACTTTTATTCCTTTCTTCTTAACCTCGCAAGCTGCTTCAAATATAGCGCGAGCCTGCATCTCAGATATTTCAGGATAAATAATTCCTAATCTGCATCCTCTGTGCCCTAGCATTGGGTTGAACTCATGCAATTCCTCTGTCTTCATCTTTATCATTTCAACACTCACTCCAGTCTCATTTGCTAGCTCAATAACATCTTTTTCTTCTTTTGGCAAGAACTCGTGAAGTGGAGGATCAAGTAACCTTATTATCACTGGCTTATCTTTCATTACTGTGAATATTCCTGCAAAATCTGAACGTTGCATTGGCAGTAATTTAGCCAGCGCCTTCCGTCTTCCTTCAACATCAGAGGCAACTATCATCTCCCTGACTGCTTTTATCCTGTCGCCTTCAAAGAACATATGCTCAGTCCTGCAAAGCCCAATGCCTTCTGCTCCAAACCCAACAGCCACTTGACTATCCTTTGGAGTGTCTGCATTTGTCCATACTCCTAGTCTTCGATACTTGTCAGCCCATTTCATTAGAACAGCAAAATCTCCTGATAATACAGGATCAACTACTGGCACTTTGCCAAGAAACACTTCACCAGTGCTTCCATCAAGGGTTATCCATTCTCCTTCATTAACAATAACATCTTTAATCATTAGTTTCTTTTCATGCTCTTTTACAATCATCTCACTAACGCCAGCAACGCAGCATTTGCCCATTCCTCTGGCAACAACTGCAGCATGTGAAGTCATTCCTCCTCTTGCAGTTAGTATTCCTTTTGCATGATTCATTCCTTTAATATCTTCAGGGCTAGTTTCAGTGCGAACAAGTATTACACTATCTCCTCTCTCTCCATACTCAACAGCCTTCTCTGCATTGAACACTACCATTCCAACTGCTGCTCCTGGTGATGCAGGCAATCCATTAGCAATTAGCTGAGCTTTCTTCCTAGCAATAGGGTCCAGCATCTTGTGCAATAACTGGTCTAGTGAGCTTGCTTCTACTCGCAACAATGCTTCTTTCTCATCTATCAGCTTCTCTTTTACCATTTCTACTGCAATACGTACAGCTGCATGCGCTGTTCTCTTGCCATTCCTTGTCTGCAGTATAAACAACTTGCCTTCTTGTATTGTGAACTCCATGTCTTGCATGTCTCTATAGTGCTTTTCTAGTTTTTTCCTTATTGCTTCTAGTTCCTTGTACACCAAAGGCATTCTTTTCTTTAGAGCAAGTAATGAAAGAGGCGTTCTTATGCCTGCAACAACATCTTCTCCTTGCGCATTAAACAGCATCTCGCCATAAAAAACATTCTCTCCTGTTGAAGGATTCCTTGTAAAGCAAACTCCTGTGCCAGAGTCTTCTCCCATGTTGCCAAAAACCATGGCTTGGATTGTGACAGCAGTGCCAATCAAGCCTCGGATATTATTAAGCTCCCTGTAAGTTATTGCTCGAGGATTATTCCATGAGTCAAAAACAGCATTGACAGCCAATCGAAGCTGCTCAGAAGCATCCTGAGGAAACTCTTTGCCAGCATTCTTCCTGATGACTTCCTTGTACTCAGAAACTATCTCCTTCAAGTCAGATGCATTAAGCTCAGTGTCATACTTCACTCCTTTGGTGTGCTTGGCATTCTCAAGCACTTCCTCAAAATATTTGTGCTCAACACCAATCACCACATTCCCGAACATCTGCAGGAATCTCCTGTAAGCATCATAGGCAAATCTTTCATTGCCTGTCTTATCAGCCAATCCTTTCACAGCATAATCATTCATTCCAAGGTTCAGGACAGTGTCCATCATTCCCGGCATTGATACTGCTGCTCCTGAGCGAACAGACACAAGCAAAGGGTTAGAAGCATCTCCAAGCTTCTTATTCATGTCTTTCTCCAATTTCAGAAGGTTCTTCTCAACTTGCTCTTTCAAGTCCTTAGGCCACTTCTTGTTGCGCTGATACTCATAGCAAGCCTTGGTTGTTATTGTGAATCCATGAGGGACTGGTATGCCGAGCCTGGTCATGCCTGCAAGATTAGCTCCTTTTCCTCCAAGAACTTCTTTCATCGAGTCTTTTCCTTCAGAAAAATAATAAACCCATTTCTCCATGTTAAACTCACCAAATAGAGAATGTTCTGCAACTATTTATAAAGTTTATGAGCAAAAATAAATGTTTAAATCATAATAGGGTCTTTGAGAGACCCTTCTCCGTACTCTCTCTTCCTGAACAAGCTCTCAAGCTCAAGAACCTTTCTCAAGTACCTGGGCTTAATCATCTCAGTCTCTTCAAAGTCAAAATTTCCTTCATAAAGCCTGGCCCAGATTGGCTGGTCCATCAGGAAAGCACTCCAGTCTTCCTGTGCCTTGTCATCATAGTCAAATTGCTTCTCATCCACTTCTTTTAGTCTTTTCTCAATCACGCCAAACCCTTCTGTCAAGACATTTCCAATAACAGGACGCTCCTTGCTGGAAAAGCGCATGTAATATCTCATGTTTCCTGAGTTATCCAGGAATGCGTAAGGCAGGCTAGTGTCTCTCTTTGCGACAAACTGGACTCGGGCATCGTTGAGCTTTTTCATCTTTTCTTCTTCCAAGAGGAAATAGGCTAACAGGCAGTCAATGCCTCCTTTTTCATAAAAGCGCTCTGCTTCTCGCTCTGAAATCTGGAATGGTTCTCTCATTAAATCCCGGCCATAGTTCGGCTTAACCAGTTCGTCATTGTACTCATAGATGCGCCAGTAATCAAAGCCAACCTTATCAAGATAGTTGTGCAAAACTGGCATCTGCCTGCGGTTAAGCGCAGTGAAGACAGTATGAACTCCCAGCTTGATATTCTTGCTTCTTATGCTCTCTGCAAGCTCACCAAATCTTTTGACAACAGGAATAAATTCTTCTCCCCTGAGCTCTGCCTGGACTTTCCTGTTAAGGCTGTCAAGCGGAAGCGCAATATCATCCACTAATCCTGAAAGCCCAGAAATCTTTTTCTCATCCAGCAAGACACCGTTGGTGTGCAGGCTGACATAAACATCCTTGCTCTTCAGCACAGCTAAAACCTTCTCCAAGCCTTCAACAAGCAAAGGCTCCCCTCCAGTGAGAGTCACCTTTCTAACATTGTCATCAACAAGCCTCCTGGCAAGATCCTCAAGCTTTTCTGCAGAAGCAAAAGGAAGATTCAGAGGCTTGAAGCAAAAAGAGCAGTCAAGGTTACAGCTGCTGCCAATATACCAGTGAACATGCTCAATAGTGTCCATCCGAACAGAGAATTACATAAGCATAATAAATCTTTTGGAATTCACTCATCGCCAATCAGCGGCACAAATATCACTCCGCCAAAATATTCTGTCTTGGTCTTGTTCTTGCCAGTCTTCTTTACTCTGACAAGCTCTTGGTGATAGCTTGGACCAATAGGCGCAACAAGCATTCCTTTCACAGCAAGCTGCTCTATCAATCCAGATGGAATCTTCTCAGATGCTGCTGTCACAATGATGGCGTCATAGGGAGCTTCAGGAGCATAGCCTTTTGTGCCGTCGCCATGAACTACCTTGACATTATCATAATTGTATTTCTTCAATAATTCCTGCGTCTTCTTGGCCAATCCCTCGACGCGCTCAACAGTGAATACTTTCTTAGCAAGCTTGGAAAGTATTGCTGCCTGGTAGCCTGAGCCAGTCCCAATCTCAAGCACTTTTTCTTTTCCTTTGAGCTCAAGCAGGTCTGTCATCAAAGCCACAATGTATGGCTGGCTGATGGTCTAGCCGTAGCCAATAGGCAGAGGGCTGTCGTAATAAGCCTCAACTTCTGCTCCTTCAGGAACAAAAATATGCCTTGGAACCTCACGCATAACCTTAAGAATCTTCGGATTATCGATTCCTCGATGCTCAATCTGGTACTTGACCATGTCAGAGCGCTCTTTAGAGTATTCCATGGGAAAAAGAAATATGCCTGTGCTTAAAAAATTACTGGGTTTGCAGGAAGCATCATCAAAATTCCTTGATAACATTAATCTCAAGGTAATTGAGGTTACCGTGCCTCTTGTCCTTGTCGTCAAACAACACTGCTACGCCAGGCAATCCTTTGCGTGAGAGCACTTTAGCTGACGAGTCGCTTGGGTTAGGCAATATGAGAGAGCCTAAGTTACTTTTAGCTTTTCTATAAAAATCATTTCTGATGTGCTCGCCGCTCATCCATAGGCTTGGATAAGGCATCACCATGCGCCCAGCGATTTCATCTGCCTCATCAATCGTGTCAGAGAGCTCATCCAGAAGCAAGATCCTTATCTCAGTAGATGTGAGCTCAGCCCTGACCTGAAGTTCATAAAGATCGCTGTTGAGTTGCTTCATGAAAGCTTCGAAGTTCTTGAGAGAGATAGGCACATGCCGCAAGCGGCTTGTCAGGTCCTCCAAAGCAGGCTTGTTTTCTACTAGGTATTCTTTCACAATACTGTTAAGGTCATAATATTTTGCCATTGCCACCACCCTTTCTGATTGTTAAGCTTATCAGTAGTTCTTATTACTACGCTGAAAAGATAATCAGACTTGGTTTATAAAGATTTTCAGAAAACATTCACAGCAACGTCAATAATCCCTTGAACACAGTACTTCCGTCGAAGAACGGCAAGGGCAGCATGTTGAAGATGAACAGGAGCATGTTTATCCTACTCACTAGGAAGACTGCGTGATAGATATTGTCTTTCATCTTAACAGTCTTCAACAGCACCAATGCAACCAGCCACAGGACCAGGTTTACTCCTGGGCCTGCAAAAGCTATCAATGTGGACTGCAATGTAGTTGCTGCTCCGCTTATTGAAGTGAAGGCCGGAACAAAGAAGATGAAGTTAAGCCCTATGAGCTTCAAGGCTATCCCAATCCCTAGCCAAGTGTAGGCTGCGTGGAAGCTGGCAGTCAAGCCATAAGCTATGGCAACAAATTTGTGGCCGAACTCGTGCAGTATGATGCTCGGAGCGACAATGGCTGCTGCGAACCAGAAATTATTCCAGTTGAACATTTTCTTCCTGTGTTTCTTCAGGTAATATTCAGGAGTTATGACTTCCACTTTTGGCCTGTAATGGAAGAAATCCTTGAATATGAATCCAATAGCCAAGGTTATGATTACAATGTCCCATATCTCGCTGAGCTCTAAAAGCATAAATAAGAGGTGCAGCTCAAATGTTTATATGTTTTTTGCTAGAGAAACTAACGGCTAGCTGGCTATTAAAATTTTAAGATTTTAAACGCACCCGCTAGAGAAAAAACTAGTAGCTGGTGCGTAGAATTATTCTGCAAGAATTATTTCTTCTTCAGCTCGCAGATGCTGGCGTTTATCTTCTCAAGGTTCTTGTTGAGCTTTTTGAGCTGCTCCACTATCTCTTCCTGAAACATCTCCTCTACTTCTGCTGGCTCGTCTTCCATGTCAGTTCCTCCCTGATTCCTTACAAGAAAGGTCTTGTCCTGTCTAGTTTAAATATTTTTTTAGTCTGAAGAAAATCAGACCTGAAAAGCAGGGGAATAAGCTACCTTTTCTTTCTTCCTGTGATAATCCCTCTTCTCAAGGACATGCTTTCCAGTCCAGGGATTGTAGCCTATCCTGATGTTAGGCCAATATTTCCTGTCAAAATACGTTGCGACATCAAGGACGCGCGGCGTAGACACTCCTCTCGCTAAGGCATCTTCTCTAGCATCCTCTTCTGAGAACCCTCCACCGCAAATCCAGGTATCGCAAAGAAGAGCAACATAACATGCATCGCCGCCGAATCGCTTGCCCAGTCCTCCTCTCATTTTCACAAGCTTTTCATCTTTCAGGCTTTCTTCAAGCGCCTTCCTATCCTCCCTGTAAGTATCCATCCTAAAGTCCTCCCTCACCTGCTCATCCAGGGAATAAAATCAGGTTTATATAATTTCTCATGCACAACATCAACTCATTTTCCACAATGAATATAAAGGAGTGGGCGATTAGCTTTCTTTGAAAATGGGATTTTTCGATTTCCTAAAGAAGAAAGGGCCTGAAACCATAAGCTTCTCGCAGATAGCTGGCTGGCTTGACAAGCAGGTGGCTGACAAGAAGCTCGACCAGAGAGTCGTCAGGACCAAGGAGATTATCATGAGCAAGATACTTGAGAGCCACAGATTCCTGGAAGAATTGGAGAAAGCAGGCTTGAAGAACGAGAACATACCGCTCAAGGCCAAGCAGGTCATGGAAGGCCACAGGAAAACTTATATCAGCAGGATGAAGAGATTCCTTGACGAGATAGAAGTTCCAGGTGATTTCTCACAGATAGGTTTTTTCACTGCTAATTTCTCAGAATCACTCACCAAGCTCAGCGAAGAGACCCGGAAGAACTACCTGGTGCTCAAGGAATTCATGGAATCAGAGCTCTCCAAGGTGGTTAAGAGCGTGAAAGCCATTGAGGACGAGCTGGTGAAGCTGCAGGCTGACATAGAGAAAGAAGGCATAGAATTGATAAGCGATGCCGAGATAAGGCTGAAGCAATACCATGACGACCTCAAGAGGAAAGCCATGCTTGAAGAGGAGAAAGCCAAGCAGACCAAGGAAGTTGATTCTCTCAAGGAGAGAAGGCATAGGATGGCTGCAAGGCTTGAAGAGCTGCACAAGACCCCTGATTATAACGAGTTCAAGGAGTTGCTTGAGAACAAAAAGAAATATGAGGAGAAGCTGGAGGAGATTGAGAGGGACTTAAAGACCATATTCGCAGAGCTCAACAGGCCTCTGAGGAAGTTCAAGCACGCCTCATTGCAGGAGAAGCTCATAGACAAGTACCTGCTAGACCCTGTCGGAGCTATTGAGGACGATGCCAGCTTTGTAATGCTGGAAGTGCTCGGCAAGATGAGCCAGGAACTTAAGCGCCTGGACCTGAAAGAAGCCCAGCTTGAAAAGGCAATGGACCTGATCAACAGGATGAACAGGGATTTCTTCCTCAACAAGAAACTGGATCTAGACCAGATCAAAGAGGCTAACAAGGAAACAGCCACCAAGATCAACAAGAGCGTGATAGCCCTGAACATAGCAGAAGCAGACACCCTGCTCAGAAGCATGGCAGAGAGGATAAGCGACGCAGAGAAATCACTAGAAGAGCTGACCAAGTCATTGGACGAGATAAACCTCGACTACCTGAAGCAGAAGGTAAAAGAGAAAGTAAAGGAGATTTCTTCTAATATAATAATCAATGATGATTAGGGAATAACTTCTTCCAAACCGAAATGCTTTTATAATGAGAAAAGTTGCCTGGTTCTGAAATGGTAAATCAAGATTATGATGCTTTTAGAAAAACAAGTTTCTACCGCAGTTTAGATTCTTTAAGGAAATTAGAAGTGGGAATGTATTTTTTAGACCCTGCAAACACAGGGCTTAGCTGGCGCGAGTTAAGAGACCGGTTAAACGGAACATTAAGTGTGGACTATTTACATACCTCATTAGCTCTAGGGGAGGAACGGAAAGAGATAAGCAGGGGTTGGAATTTTCTGGCTGAAGCAGGTATCCCTTATTATTCTTTAACAGAGGAAAGCAGAG
>JBGOZE010000051.1:0-8820 GCA_041479965.1 Candidatus Nanoarchaeia archaeon
ACGATATTTGACGACAAAAACCATATGATAACGAATACGATAACTACAATGACTAGCATATTTAACTTCCACAAGCTAAAAAAAGAATTCAAATATAAAAATTAATCGGAGCAGAGCTCTGGGGTATTAAACCCAAATAGGAATAAAGAGAAAATTAGAAGATTAAGAAAAAATTTTCACTGCGCTCAAAGCAGTTTCGTTTCTCACTATTCTCACTGTTTTATAGAAAAATTTAAAAGAACAGAAATTAATTTACCAATCTATGGCTGAAAAACTATCTAAGAAAGACATATACATAATAGTCATAGCTGCTCTCATAGTCGGAGTATTTTTAATCATTGTTTTAATAAGGCCGACCATCAGCGGATACGCAGCGTACCAAGCCATTAAGAAAACCAACTATTCGCTCGAAGACTATGGCAAAAACATTGAGGAATTAAACTCCCAGCTCCTGATTTCAGAAACCAACCTGTCGTCGCAGAGCGAGTTCAATAAGAAAATCTTTGCTGAGTTTGAGAAATGCTCAGACAAGCTTTCGCAGTGCACTGCAAACCTCGGCTCTCTCGAGGCCAACTACAGCTTTTCTGTACAAAGGTACGAAGAAACCCTGGGCAGCCTCAAAACAGATTTTGAAAAAGAGAATGAGAAAAAACAACAAGAGATTGATTCCCTGCAGCGCCAATACGATGCCCTGGCGCAGAACACAGCCAACAATCTCTGCTGCAAAGCCAAAGTGGACAATCCCACGATAGGCTATTACCGGGTTGAAAATAACAAGGTGCTCTGCCTTGAAGAGGGCGAGCTAAAAGTAAATTGTTAATCTTGTTGATAACCTGTTAAAGAAAGTGTTGAAAAAGCTCGGCGCAAAGCGAGTGATAACGAGCTATTCTGCGACAAACTCTTTATCAGCAATAACAAAAGAGCAAGAAGCTCTTTTGAATTGAAGATTCAAGCCTTCATCTACAAGCTAAAGCAGTACGAGGCAGAAGAATGAAAACACAATATGAATTAGCCTCGTACTGCACAGTAAAAGGCAGATAAGCCTTTTACTGAAGCAAATAGTATTAGGCTCGACTCTCCAATAACTTTTTAAGCCGGTGCAAAGTTTCTGCCATAATGGCAAACGAGTTCCCGTGGATGCGTCCAAGAAAGGTCTTGGTGAGAAAAGAGTGTGTGACTAGCCCTAACCATGGCAGAAGCCCTGATGAGCGCAGCACAGAAGAGCTTTTGAATTACGGCATTGTCAACATTGACAAGCCCAGCGGGCCTAGCAGCCACCAGGTCAGCGCTTATGTAAAAAAGATTATTCACATTGATAAATCAGGCCATTCAGGTACTCTTGACCCAAAAGTCACAGGAGTTCTGCCAGTTGCCCTGGGCAAAGGGACGCGAATTGTCCAATCCCTTCTAACTGCTGGCAAGGAATATGTCTGCCTGATGCAAGTGCATGCTGATGTTGAAGAGAAAAAGCTGAGAGCGACCATCAACAAGTTTATTGGAGAGATAGACCAGCTTCCTCCGGTCAGGAGCGCTGTCAAGAGGCAGGAGAGGAAGAGAACAATATATTTCATTGACATAATTGAAATCAAGGGCAGGGAAGTTCTTTTCAGGATTGGATGCCAAGCAGGAACATACATTAGGAAGCTATGCTCAGACATAGGCAAGCAATTAGGAACAGGAGCTCACATGGCTGAGCTAAGAAGGACAAGGGCAGGCCCTTTTGATGAAGAGACACTCTGCACCTTGCAAGAGCTCACAGATGCTTATTTTTATTTCAAGGACAAAGGTGATGACAAACAACTTAGGAAGCTCATCATGCCTGTTGAAGCAGGAGCACAGCACCTATCCAAGGCCTGGGTGCTTGACAACACAGTCGATACCTTGTGCCATGGAGCATATCTTAATGTTCCTGGAGTCTCAAAGCTTGAAGATGGAATAAAGCCCGGAGACAGAGTAGCAGTCCTGACATTGAAGGGCGAGTTGATCAGCGTAGGCATTGCCCAGATGCATTCTGAAGACGTAATGAAGAAAGACAAAGGATTGTTCGTAAAGTCAGAACAGGTCTTCATGGAGCCAGGGAGTTATCCTAAGAAAAGCCCTTCCGGTGCGTGAGGAACAAAAAAATAAAAAAGAAGAAAAAAAATAAAAAAATCTAAATTCCTTTGAACCATTCCTGTGCCAAGTGGCCTAGGACAGGGATTTCCTTTTTCTCGCCGTTAATAGCAGAGATGAGCCCGATTATCCACAGGATGAACAGGAATACGCCCCATATCCAGCCAATGACAGGAATCCATGCTAGTAAGCTGCCTATCATGATTAGCAGTGTCTGTCTGATGTGAAACTTGGCAAAGTCATCCTTTTTCTCAACATTCATCACCAATGCAATAACCCAGCCTATCCAGGTGATATATGAAATGATTGCGATGGTCTTTCCTTCATCACTGGCTTTACTGCTAGCAACTACTTTTTTTGTCGCCATCTAAAAACACCTCCCTCAATCAGTTTAACCTTTATTCTTAAAATAATAATAGAGCTCGTATAAATACTTTTTTATAATCCATTTATATTCTCTTGTTAGAATAAAGATGAGTACAAAGAACGAGCACATCTGGTCAGAGGATTATGAGCAGGAAATAATCAGGCTAGCCAATAGCTTCCCAGGCTTAAAGCACTCTTTTGATGATTGCGGCCATATTCATGCATCATTCTGCGGGATAGAAAGGTTCTTAATACCTGCGGATAAGCCTGATGCTTTTTCTGAAATACCAAATGAAAAATTCTTGAATGCAATGATATCAGCGCAACTGAACAAGAGTATTCCACCAGCAGATTACAAGAATTTTTTAAGCAGATTGAACGATTTTCTACTGGAGAGAAAACTGAGCATAAGCAAAGGCAACACCACCTTTGTGAATGGAAAGCCTTATGCTGTGCTTGTCTTAACGCGTGGTTGTGAATGGAAAAGGAAAAAGCTTGTTGACCAGGATTGTGTGCTTTTAGGCACTATCGATGCCTATGTTGAAGGAAGACATTTCCGTAAAGAGGAAAACGCGACTCCGCCAGGTTTTTATGCTGTTTGCGCAGCTGCTAGTGATATTGGTGCTAATGGCGGAAGCATTCTTTATCTTGACCTAACCCTGGTTAATCCTGGAGAGAAAGCTGCTGATTTCATGGAAGAAGTGTTTGAAGCAGCAGAGTTCTTTAAGATTCCCGGAGTTACTAATGACTTGTTTGATGATTATGAGCTGGCTGAGCTGGGCGAGTTCACAGCATTAATCTCAGTCATAGGTAAGGTTCAGAAGAAAAAAGAGATGACTCTTCAAGGCTTAGAAGAAGGGATGAGTGTTTACGTTGCTGGCAGAGCAGGCGTATCACGAGCAGCGGATTATTATGTGCCAAAAGAGCACTTAATGTATAATCTGAATCCTGAATTCAGGCAGAAAGTATTCAAAGCTATAAAATCAAAAGCAGTATGCAATGATGTTAGCGATGGAGTAGACAAGAGCCTGAACAATTTGTTAAGATACAGCACTGGCTTGGATATCAATATTGACAGTTCAAAACTAATGCTTGCAGCTAATAATCCATTTGGCTTGAAAGTTACTGTTGATGATATATTATATGGCGGCGATGATTATTCACTGGTCATAGCAACCAAGTCAGAACTAAAAAGTATTGAAGGAGTAGTCAGGATAGGAGAAGTGATTAGAGGGAACAAAAAAATAAATTATTATTAAGCAACGCTACTCGCTAGCAAACAACTCGCTGTCCTTGACCTTGAACAAGCCAATCCTAGCCCCTGCGTCCAGCCAGGCGTGAGCGTAATTCACAGCTGCCAATGACAATACATAGTTGCCTTGCTCCCTGAAGTGCTTGGCATCTGAGAAATACCTTTCTGCCATGTCAAGGAAGTCAGCAGCTTCCTTAGCCATGACCTCGTCTTTCTCAGCAGCCTTGACCTTCTCAAGGGCTCGTCCTGTGATATCAAAGTACTTGTCAAGACGACGGTCGCACACAACATCTATTTTCTTTGGCTCGTCAGGTTTTTCTGCCATCATTTCATTCCTAGAACTCTGTTTTATTTAAAACTTGCTTTTTTAACTCCTATTTCCCATAATTGAAATTCCACAGCATCCTTTCAAGCAAATCCACATTCGTATCAGTTGCAGGGTAGATGTTCGACAAATAAGTTTCGGTGCCATTATCTTTAGTGAAAATAATGTATTTCTCTCCTTTTTTTGTTCCCATATCTGTGATGCGCACATTAAGCTTTCCGCCTGTCTTGTCCAGGTCCTTCACTATTGAGTTAATGACTTCCACTTTCCCATCCATCAGCGCACCCAGATAATAGAATGAGCTGTCAACCACTCCAGGCATCAACACCTTGATTTCTGAAGAGCCAATGATGGTCTCAAGCTTGCCGAACCTTGTTAACTGCGTCTTCTTGAACTTGGCGCACTCAACACTGCTGAAAGTGTATCTCGTCGAGAGATAGCCAGAGGCTACAGGATTGTACTCAATCTCGCCGTTGCTTAATGTGCCTATGAATATGTTGTCTGCTCTTGGAAAATCAATGCTCATCCTCACCCGGTTCATCCCAGGAACATCAGACAAGTCCATTTTCTGATTTAACATAACCGGATTTTTCTCTGGAAGAACTAATTTGTTGCCGCCACAGCATGCCAGGTAAGCTCCCAGCACGGTTGCTCCGCCGAATTCCAAAGCTTTCTTGAAAGACATGACGCACCCCCAAATAATCTTATTATTAAAAAAGAGATTATTAGTATTTATTTAAAACTTACTTTTTTGCCAATAGTTATGAGCCTTGGTTGCTTTGCTTATTTGCTTATGTGATAATCGCTGAAAACCTTTTCTAGAAGCTGAAGATTACCTGTAGTCGCTGGCAAATAGCCAAGCAAGCCCCTTTTAGTGCCTTTTTTTGCATGCATGTTCTTTACAAAGACGATAATCTCTTCGTTCTCTTTCAGGTCAGGAGTGTTCTCATCAGAAACAGGCGAGGTCAGCCCTTCTTTCTGAGCAGCAGCAATAATCTCAAGGGGGATTGCTGCGCCAGGCTTAGCTGCCTTGTAAGTGACTAACAGGTTCATCGGCTCATTAGTCATAGTATTAATGAAGTTCTTAGGCTCTTTCAAGAGCTGCTTGTTAAACTTGTACATCTTAACACCTTTCAGGGAATAAACAGTGCAAATATTATTGTAAACATCATTGAACTCATACAATGCCTTATCAGGCGGAATCTTGTCAACAATCCCTCTGC
The DNA here is from genome assembly GCA_041479965.1 of Candidatus Nanoarchaeia archaeon. Taxonomy (GTDB): domain Archaea; phylum Nanobdellota; class Nanobdellia; order Woesearchaeales; family SM23-78; genus SM23-78. The sequence goes on from JBGOZE010000051.1 coordinate 5,279, forward strand.
CTACACTGTCTGCCTCATCAAACATTTTCTTAACCTCAGCATATTTCTGCTCATCAACAAGCCGGGCTTGCTGCTGAACAGATTCCTGCGCAACAACCTGCTCAAGAGGCATGGTTTTAACTATAGACGAGCCTGTGACTACAGGCGAGCCTGCAAGAACTGTTGTTAAGCCAAAAACCGCAAATGTTTTTTTAAATGACATAAATAACCACCCCGGCAACTCTGAAGCCAATGATTAATGCCGCAGATATATAAATTTTTTCTCTTTCAGGGTGAAAACTTTAGTAAAAATGAAAATAATTATAAACCAGACATCAACTTAATCAAGCAAAACATGGCAAAGAAAAAAAAGGAATTTAAAAAGCCAGAGCTTGCCATCGGCGGCCAGGCAGTAATAGAGGGCGTGCTCATGCGGACGAATGAGAAGTACGCCATCGCTGTCAGGCAGCCTAGCGGAAAGATTATTGTCAAGAAAGAAAAATACATCTCAAGGACCAAGAAGAACAAGTTCTTAGGCTTGCCTTTTGTCAGAGGAATAATAATGCTCTGGGAGACCTTGATGCTTGGCTACAAGGCTTTGACTTTCTCTGCTAATGAAAGCCTTAGAGAACAGACAAAACCAGGAGATAAGGGCAAAGCCGGCAAGAATAAGAAATCAAAGGAAGCATTAGGGACAGCAGAGCTGGTCATTACCTTGATCATATCAATATTATTCGCTCTTTTATTGTTCAAGTTCCTTCCATTATTCATTGCTAATCTTTTCAAAAGCTACATAGGCGGCAGCAACATTTTGTTCAACCTGATTGACGGCATTGCCAAGCTGACCATATTCATCATCTACATCCTGTTGCTCTCACTGATGAAGGATGTTCAGAGATTGTTCCAGTATCACGGAGCAGAGCACAAAGTTGTTCATTGCTATGAGCACAACCATAATCTTACAGTCGAGAATGTAAAGAAGGATTCCAAAGCCCATGCGAGGTGCGGGACCACATTCATATTAGTAGTTCTCCTATTGAGCATATTGTTCTACCTGTTAATTCCTTTTGGCGTGAACTTCTGGCTCAAGCTGCTCATAAGGATATTGCTCTTGCCTGTCATCGCAGGCATTGCCTATGAATGGATTAAGTTGGTAGACAAGCATCCTGACCAATGGTACACCAAGATTCTCAGCGCTCCTGGTCTTTGGGTTCAGGGATTGACTACCAAGGAGCCTGATGACAAGCAGATAGAAGTAGCTATAAAAGCCTTGAAAGCAGTTGCAGAATAAGTGTCAAGCTTCTCTGATAACAAAAATCATGGATTTTTGAGATGAGAAATTTTGCGAAATTTCCCACAATCTCAGTATTCGTCAATGACTCTATTGACTTCTCTCCTGGTCACAAAAGTCTCAGGAGCCCAGGTATCAATCCTTTTCTTGAAGCGCTCCAGATCCTCTGACTTGACGCTGCCCTTGAGCCCAGAGATGATCTGCAGAATGGCTATTTGAACAGCTCGTATATCATCTTTTATCTGATTGATATCGTCCTTGATGCTCTTGAGGTCTTTTGAATGCTTATCTTTATTCTCTTTCGTATTGACTTTGTAGTGCTCGATTTGATGAGCCAGAGTGATGGATGCCCTGTCCAGAACCATGAGCCTAGAGTTCATGCTCTGCAAGTAGCCTGAGAGCTCATACATATCATTCATTCCCGTGCTTATAGCCATGGGTGCTTATTGCATCAGAGAAGTATAAATATCTTTTTATCTTTTCACCATTCATCCCTAACCACTATAAAGAGGTGATTGGATCAATTGTTTGACTACGCAAGATAATCCGTTGCATAAAGCTTAACCACAAATCCAGATTCTCACCGCAAAGTTTTTATACTCCAAGTATGAATAGCATTTCAGATAGACATAGATAAAAAGGGGTGAACATTTGGCTAAAGATATTTTGCCACCTATTCCGCCAGGGCAACAAAAGCCTGCTTCTAAAAAGAAAGGATTATTCGGCGGATTATTCGGCGGCAAAAAAGAAAAGGCGCCAGAGCCTGTTGCCCAGCCAGAACCCCTAAGCAAGCCAGCACAATCGCCTGCTGTTCCAGAAGACATCAATCTTGATGACATAAGAAAACAGTTGGGACTTGACTTGAACGCATCTCCTGCCCGGGAGGATATTGATACGTCCAGGATATTCGCAGAAGACCAGAATGTTTACAAGGAAGAGGATTCTGGCATCGAGAAAGCGCTCTTTGAGCTGCCAGACCTGGAAGAGCCTCCTGAAATCAAGCCAAGAAAAGATGCTCTCCTAGAAGACGAGTTGATGATTGAAGAGCCGCCCAGGATAGGGTCGAAGGACAAGAAAGCAGATGGCAAAAAGCCTTCCGCACCATTGCCTTCGCCGCCTGTCCCTCCTCCAATGCCAGAGCCAGCCAAGAAGTTTTCCTTGGATTCTGACATGATGGATTGGACTTCTGATGTCAAGCATGAGCATGAGACTAGTGAGCCTAGCTCTGATTTCACGCAAGAGGTAAAACCAGCAGTGGAATTAAAGCCTATGCCTCCGAAAGAAGAGTTTGTCAAGGAAGTCCGCCCGGAAGAAGTAAAGAAACTTGCTAAAGACATCAAGAAAAAAGAGTTCGAATCCAAGCATGGCGATAAACAACAGATTCACACAGAGGCTGTTCAGGATGATATTATAGTTGACGAGTCACCTGAGGAAGCAATAGGCGCCCTGAAAGCTAAGCTTTTCGGCAAAGATAAGAAAGGAAAGCTGGAAGAAGATAAGTATGAACCTGCGCCTAAGCCAGTTGTAGAGCAAAAGCCAACCCAAGAATCACCCTATGACGCAGACGAGCTTCCGGACATTGACAAGATTTCTGACCTTGACAAAGCAGTTGACGTGCCGATGCCAGCTGAAGATGAGAAGCTCACAGAGATAGCCAAGCTCCTGGATATTGACAAGCTTGATAAGGAAGAGGAGCCTCTTGAGCCAGCACCCATTCCTATCCAGAAAAAAGCTCCTGATGCCAAAAAGCCTGCTCCTGCAGAGGAGAAGAAGAAAGAAAAGAAAAAAGAAAAAGAAAAGCAGCCAGCCCTTGACCAGGAACCTGGGTTCGTGGAAAAGACAGCTGCAGATATGGAAATGGCTCTCAACGAGAGGATTGCTGTCAAGCTAAAAGAAGACGAGCTAGTTTCCCTTGAGAAAGAGCTTGAAAAGGAAAAGCAGAGCATTGAAGAAGGAAGGCAGGAGTTTGAGCTGGAAAAACAAGATCTGGAAAAAGGAAAGCAAGCCCTAGAACAGGAAAAGAAGGACCTGGAAAAAGGCAGGCAAGAATTAGCGAAGCAGAAGAAAGCTCTTGAGAAAGAACAGCAAGGCTTAGAAAAAGAGAGGAAGGAATTCGAGGAAGGCATCGGAGAGTTGGAGAAAATCCAGAATTCAATTGACAAGGAAAAGCTTGACCTGGAGAAGAAGAAGCAGGATTTCGAGAAAGACAAGATAGCAATTGCAGGCCAGGCAAGCAAGTATGACTTCAGGGAGAAGCAGATGAAAAAAAGAG
>JBGOZE010000052.1:0-8466 GCA_041479965.1 Candidatus Nanoarchaeia archaeon
TATACGATAAAAAGGAATCATTTTGTTTGACCAGAATATCCCCTAATCCGATGGTTCCATGCAGACCAAATCCGGCCGCGATTATGTGATTGGGAATGCACAATAGTATAATAAAAAAAATGCGGATAGTACTGATTTCATCATTGTGTTTCCCTGATTCTCATTCATGATTTTTTATCTTTAATATTGCCAGTAAATGAATCATTAACGCGGTATAATATTCCTACTGAAAAATATCCTTCAGGAGCAGATGCTGAAAAGATAACCAGCAGCCTAGACAAAGGAGTGCTCCAAATATACATCCCGAAAAAAGAAAGCTACAAAAAACTAGAGCCTGCAAAGGAGAAATAATCTTTTATTTTTTTATCATACTTGACAAGCATTTAGGAGGAACTGAACATGCGCAAGAAGAAAGATGAGGCAAAGCAAGTGCCAGGCAACCAAAAGCCTGCTGCTCAAGAAATCCAGGAACCGAAGATTTCAGAAAACCAGAGTTTTCTGGACCAAAAAGCAAGCTTTTTGATTCCTGAAGCTAAGCCAGAAGAGCAAAAATATGATCCTGAAGAGAAAATAGATGAGCTAGTTGACTTGCTGCAAAGATTGCAAGCAGAGTTCGAGAACTACAAGAAAAGAGTAGCCAAGGAAAGCTGCGAATTCGTCAAGATAGCCAACGAAGAACTAATACTCAAGCTATTGCCAGTCATAGATAATTTTGAGCTCGCCTTGAAGAGTTGCAGGGCAAAGGACGACTTCTACAAAGGCATGGAGATAATCTATGCCCAGCTAATCGACACCCTGCACTCACAAGGACTAAAGCACAACGAGAGCCTGGGAAAGAAATTCGACCCTCACTATCACGAAGTCCTAATCACAGAGGAGAACGAGCAAGAGCCAAACACAGTCACAGAGGAATTGCAGAAAGGCTACACATTAGGCGACAAAGTGATAAGGCACAGCAAAGTGAAGATAGCTAAGAAGAAAAAAGAGGATGAACCAAGCCCCGCCGGCACTTGAGGCGGAATGAAAATTCAAGTTAATAAAAATAAAAAACAAAAAGGTGATTAATTATGGGAAAAGAAAAAGTAGTAGGAATTGATTTAGGAACAACCTTCAGCGAGATAGCAATCCTCGAAGGAGGAAAGCCTGTGATAATACCCAATGCAGAAGGAGAAAGGCTGACTCCTAGCGTGGTGTCAGTCACAGAAGAAGGAGAGATACTGGTCGGAAGGATAGCCAGGAACCAGGCAATAAGCAATCCTGAGCACACAGTTTACAGCATCAAGAGGCACATGGGAGAAGACTACAAAGTCAAGATATGGAACAAAGAATACACTCCCCAGGAAATAAGCGCGATGATCCTGCAAAAACTTAAGCGAGACGCAGAAGCTTATCTTGGCCAGCCAATAAAGAAAGCAGTCATAACAGTGCCAGCTTATTTTGAGGACGCTCAGAGGCAAGCTACCAAGGACGCAGGAAAAATAGCAGGCTTAGAAGTATTAAGGATTGTTAATGAGCCAACAGCAGCCAGCCTAGCCTATGGATTGGACAAGACTCACGACCACACCATCATGGTATTTGACTTTGGAGGAGGAACCTTTGACGTCTCAATACTAGAATTAGGAGATGGAGTGTTTGAGGTCAAAGCTACTAATGGTGACAATCACCTGGGAGGAGATGATATAGATGACATACTGGTTGATTGGATGAGTGATGATTTCAAGAAACAAAACGGCATTGACCTGAAAAAAGACAAGGTAGCTCACCAGAGGATGAAGGAAGCAGCTGAGAAAGCCAAGATAGAGTTATCTTCAAAAATCAAGACCAACATCAACCTGCCTTTCATAACAGCTGACAAGAACGGGCCAAAACACCTCAACATTGAGCTCTCAAGAGCCAAGTTCGAGCAATTAATACAGGATATACTTGAGAAGCTAAAAGTGCCGATGCAACTAGCAATAAAAGACGCCAAGATAAGCTCAAAAAACATTGACAAGGTAATACTTGTCGGAGGAAGCACCAGGATACCCTCTGTCCAGAACCTAGTAAAGAACATAACAGGCAAAGAAGGAGAAAAAAGTGTTAATCCTGATGAAGCAGTTGCTCTAGGAGCAGCTGTGCAAGCAGGAATACTCGCAGGAGAAGTAAAAGACATCCTGCTATTAGACATCACACCCCTAAGCCTAGGAATAGAGACTCTCGGTGGCGTATTCACCAAGCTCATCGACAGGAACACAACCATTCCAACCAAGAAAAGCCAGGTTTTCAGCACAGCAGCTGACAACCAGACAGCAGTCACCATCAGAGTATTCCAAGGAGAGAGAAGCATGGCAGCTGACAATAAGCTATTAGGGCAGTTCGACCTGATAGGAATACCTCCAGCGCAAAGAGGAATACCACAGGTAGAAGTAGGATTTGATATCGACGCTAATGGCATTGTGCATGTCAATGCCAAAGACCTAGGCACTGGAAGAGAGCAGAGCATCAAGATAACAGCAACAACCAACCTGACAGAATCAGAGATTGAGAAGATGAGAAAAGATGCAGAAAACTACTCTGAAGATGACAGGAAGAGAAAAGAAGAGGCAGAGACTATTAATGCAGCTGACACTCTCGTATACACTTCAGACAGGCTGTTCAAGGATTTCGAAGGCAAAGTCAGCAGCAAGCAGCTCGATGAAGTCAAGAAGGATATTGGTGAGCTGAAAAAACTCATGGAAGCTGAGAAGAGAGACTCCTCTGCCATCAAGAAGCAGATGGAGCACATCAACAAGAAAATCCAGGAGTTAAGCACAGAGATGTACAGGAAAGTCTCAGAAGAGCAGGCAAGAAAGCAAGGAGGAGCAAGCCAAGGAGCTGCTCCTGAGACAGAAGCAAAAGAACATGATGAAGGAGGAAGCTCAGCTGGCTCTGATGACATTGTTGACGCAGAGTTCGAGGAAGTAAAGGACGAAGACCAGGACATGAAGAAAAAGAAATAAAGCAAAATATATAAACCTATGATTCCAAGACTTATTTTCGGATGACTAGCAGGGAATATTTAGCGTCGTGCTTGGAACAGTACTGCAGCGAAAAGGACAAATACAAGATACTTGTCCGCAGCCTTCCCCAGGCAGATATACAGATTCAAGCCTATCTTAAGAAACACCCTGACGCCCAGACATTCCTGGAACTCCAGAAAAGCTTCTGGCACAACATAGCCATTCAAGACCTGCATAAGGACGGATTATTAGTATATCATTTTGGCAATGCAGCTTATTTTTTATACTATGCAGAGCCAGTTATTGAGAAGCACCAGCGATTGAAAGACAGGCTTGATGAATGGTATTACAAGACCCTAGACATAGCTGTGAGCGGAGAAATAATCATGGATCTCATCGCTTGGGAGCAGCCCAAGCCATTGCCTCTAATCAGGCTCATGGATGACCGGTCAGAAAGCTCATTCCTTGAGAGCAGCTTGGAGGACATAGCATTCCTTGATTATTACAAGAAAAAAGCTGAGATAAGCTGGCAGATATACTCAGGGCTCTGGCCTTATATTGTGGAGCCAGTCGAAGGCAAGACCAATAACAATTTTTATGCCAAAATATCTGACTTCATGCTCTGCATGATTGACGGAATAGAAGCTCTTTCAAGGCAGATGCAGGATACCCGCAAACAAAGGCTGAACTGAACATGAACAAACCATATGAACAAGTGTTAGCTGTATCAGCTAATAATGATCTGAGTGCAGTTGATCTCTCTGCGTGCCTTATAATCCAAGACTGGCATGAGCATCACATCCTGGATGACCTGAAATCCATGCCTCAACATATGCTCGAGAAATATCAGAAGCCCTTGCTGGTGAGCCCAGACTCATTGGGAGTGTGCGAAGCAAGCATCAAGATGAGCTTTGACAAGGATTACAACAAGAAGATGATTGATTTTTATGAGAGCCAAATCCTTCCAAGGATGGGGCAGAGGCTTAGCGCAAAAGAGAGAATCAAGCTTTTCAAATACAAATTCAAGATGTACAGACCTAAGAGCATTGATGATATTCTAGAATCATGGTTTGGATAAGAATAAGGAAGATTCTACCGCAAAATTTAAAACCAACAGTGTAGAACCAAAGCCAACAAGGAGATACTCGCATGGCAGAGAAAGATTATTACAAAATCCTGGGAGTTGAGAAGAAAGCTTCCAAGGAAGAAATAAAGAAAGCCTACAAGAAACTGGCTAAGAAGCATCATCCTGACCTTAACAAGGAGCCGGGAGCAGCAGATAAGTTCAAGGAGATTAATGAGGCTGCAGCTGTGCTCGGAGATGATGAGAAGAGAAAGCAGTATGATACCTATGGAGCTGATGCTTTCAAGTACGCAGGAGGCCCACAGCAAGGAGGATTCGGAGGGCAAGGATTTGACTTCTCCGGGTTTGACTTCTCTGACTTCGGGTTTGACAGGTTTGATTTTGACGGCATATTCGACAATTTCTTCTCAGGAGGAGGATTTGGTGAAAGAGCAGGAAGAGGCAGCTTTGCCAGGACAAGAAGCAGCCAGGGCAGAGACCTATTGTATGAGCTCAGCATAACTCTTGAAGAAGCTGCACATGGAGTCAAGAAGAAGATCAAAGTCACCAAGAATGATGTGTGCGAAGAATGCGACGGCCAAGGAGGCCATGATGAGACTAATTGCCCTGATTGCAGAGGATCAGGAGTTCACCGAGAGACCAGAAGGACTCATTTTGGATTGTTCCAGACCAGCACAACGTGCAGGACTTGCAGCGGAACAGGAAAAGTGTTCAAGGATATCTGCGTTGGCTGCGGAGGAGCTGGAAGAGTAAGAAAAGCAAAGACCATTGAAGTAGATATTCCTGCTGGCATAATGGAGGGAGCAAAGCTGAGGATGGCTGGCGAAGGAGAAGCAGGCTTCAGGGGAGCAAGGACAGGAGACCTGTACATCTCAATCCATGTCGAGCCTCACCAGGTGTTTGAGAGAAGAGGAGATGACTTGTATGCTGAGCAGAAAATCAGCTTTGCAACAGCAGCTCTGGGCGGAAGAGTGACTGTGCCTACCATTGATGGCGAGGCAGAGCTCAAGATAGCTGCTGGCACGCAATCAGGCTCTGTGCTCAGGATGAAAGGCAAGGGCATGAAGCATCTGCACAGCTTCAACAGGGGAGACCAGCTGGTCAAGGTCAGCATAGATGTTCCGACGCACCTTACTAGAGAGCAGGAGAAGAAGCTCAGGGAATTCGAAGACAGCTTTTAGGGTTTGTTCTCACTTATTAATAGAAAGTATTCACTCAGGAATAGAAAACTTTAAATATTACGCTCTTATATTCAAATGAAAGAAAGATAATCTTAACACAGAGGGTGATTTAATATGAGGATGAATGCAATATTAGTTCTAATCGCTCTGGCAGGATTAATCCTGGCCGGATGCCAGGTAATAAAGCCAGCAGGTAACAACACCACACAAGCGCCGATAGTCATTGAGATCAATACAACTCCTACAGGCGGAGTAGTGGCAGAGCCTCCAGTAACCCCTGAGGAAGGCATAGTCATAGAGAAAGTAGAGGGAGACCTGATTGCGCTGAAGCCAGAGGCAGTCGACCCTGACGGAGACGTGGTCAAGTACTATTTCACCAAGCCATTCAATGAGAACGGCAAATGGCAGACCCAAGAGGGCGATGCAGGAAGATACCTGGTGACAGTCACAGCCACCGACGGCAAATCCAACACCAGCGAAGACATAATTATCATCGTGAAGAAATCCAACAAGGCGCCTGTTATTGAGTGCCCAGAAGAAGTGCTAGCCAAGGAAGGAGAGCTCATCAACCTGGGATGCAACATCTATGACCCAGAAGGCGAAAGCGTGATAGTCGAGTACTCTGGATTCATGAAATCAAGCACCTACCAGACAACCTATGATGATGCAGGAGAATACACAGCGCTCATCAAAGCAAGAGACAAGGAGAAGACTTCAGAAGCCACTGTGAAGATAAAGATACTAAACGTGAACAGGGCGCCAGAGATAACAGGCGTGGACGAAGAGACCAAAGCAGTTGAGACTGACGTCATAACCCTCAACCCACAAGTGAACGACCCAGACGGAGACAAAGTCACCTTGTCATTCTCAGAGCCATTTGACAAGAACGGAGTATGGAAGACCAAAATAGGAGATGCAGGCACCTACAAGGTGAGCATCGTGGCCAGCGACGGCAAAGGAACAAGCAAGAAAGAAATCACAGTAGTGCTGTCGCAGAAGAACACTCCGCCAATGCTCGAGAAGATAAACGACATAAGCGTGTATGAAGGAGACACCATCAACATTCCAATAGACGCTACAGACAGGGAAGGGGACAAGCTGGAAATCACAGTGAAAGGATGGATGAACACAGCCAGCTACACCACAACCTATGAAGACGCAGGCGAATACACTGTGACAGTAACAGTCACAGACGGAACCTATGAGACCAAACAGACCTTCAAGGTGACAGTCCTGGAAAAGAACAGGGCTCCAGTCTTCAAGATACCTGTGTAAGCACTGGTCAAATTTTTTATTTTATTTTTTATTTGTTATTTATCAAAAGATTATTAAATACCAAGATACAAGGAAAGTCCTGAATGGGCTTTAAAGAGGGAATAATACAGGAATTCGGCCTGAAAAAAGTGCAGGATCTTGAAGAGATAATACAGCAGCAATCATTTTTCTTTGACACCAATCATTCATCTGACCATGAGCTGCCAATCTATCCTGTGACTGAGAAAGCACACCTGATCCATGACTTGCTAAGCCTCTACGGAACCCATTGGAGATATATCATGCAGCAAGACTGGAGCTTAAGAAGAGAAGACGGAGACGTCCTAGCCATACTTGAGGGCATAAGGACCGGTAAGAATACTCATCGTTTCGCAAGGTATTGCTTCACCAAGAAATACCTTGATGAGAAACAAAGCCTCTACCTTTTTGAGCCAGAGACATTTGGCTGGGAATACTGCAAGAAGCTCCTAAACCCCATGTTCTTGTATGACATACAGGACTATGAACAAGAGAAGCAAATGGCTGGAAAGAAAAAGTTTTTTAACTGAAACACCATCCTTATTCTAAGTGCCAGCGTCGCGTAACTCGGTATCGCGGTCGCCTCGAAAGCGGCTTCCTCACGGAGTTGCAGGTTCAAATGAAAAACTGGTTTTTCACCCAGAAAATTTAGTTTTTCTGAATGTCCTGCCGCTGGCGTATTTTGTTTTCTTTTCTTCTCCCAGAGAATTAATATGAGTAGATATATTGGTCCTATGAGGAGGTAATATACCTGGCTGTACCAAGGCGCATGCATGATGTCCATCCCAAAAAGGCCTGGATAAGCGCTGTCTAACCTGATTCCTAGAAGATGGTATCCTATGTACTCGACAGCCAGGAGAATAAGGAGATAGCTGACTACTGCTTTTATGTACCTGAATGCCCCGAACTTGTCATGAGCTGCTTTTAGCAAGACAAGACCTGCTGTCCAGGCAAAGAAGGGGAAGAGATTGAAGCCAAGGATGCTCAGGTTAGTCTGCTGATAGGTGTAGATGCCACTCAGAGCCACCCAAAGAGCTGTTATGATCGCAGCCAATACTATCTCTCGCCAATGATTCTTGTCTTTCAAGAAATAATAGACCAGAAAAGCCAGGCTTGCCAGTATGATCAGATAAGGAGCTAACATCATTCCTTTCCTGCTTTTTTGATAAGCTCCTCAATGCCTTTTCTTAGCTCAGGCTCATCTGAAGCTCCTTGCAGGATGACCTGAAGCCCTGGGCTGTCATAGTTGAACCTTTTTATGCCTGAGAACTTCATCTCGCCTTTACGCCTTAGCTTGTTTTCAACAACCTGCTTTGCTTCATCCAGCCGCTTAACATCTGTAGTAGATGCATAGCTTAGAGGATCCAAAGCGCTTCTGTTGTGCCTGTATAAAAGCACATTCTTCTCTGGCAGATAGAAGCAGTGCTCGTCAAAACTGAAGGTTGGAGTTATGAAGCTTTCCCTTTCCCTTTCATAGTAGATTATCTTCATTGAAGATTAGAGGGTTTGCTGAGTTTATAAAACTTTTTTTACTAGCTTTTTCTAGTGCCTTTGTCCATATAACTAAAAAAAATAGTTGTTTTTGCCCGCAGGCTTTTCGCGCGCGACTGAACACATATAAAATAAGATACGTTATTAACTGAAAAAGGAACAGATTGTTCCATAATTGAAACAACTCCTTATAAATTTATTATGTTAAAACACGTTTTCCAGCCTGGAAATGCCTGGAAAAACAGTTTTCAGCTTAAGAGCAAGAAATGAAAAGCATGACCAGCTAGCAAATTGACTGTAAAATGAACCTCCCAATCGGAGCAGAGCTCCGGGGTATCAGGTGAAAGACCACAATTTTAATTGATGTTTGTCACGACCTTGATTTTTGACGTACTCTTTCATCGCATCAACATCATAACCGTCACCGACGGTATCAATA
>JBGOZE010000053.1:0-8251 GCA_041479965.1 Candidatus Nanoarchaeia archaeon
CCGTTTTTTCTAGCTATTTTCAAAATAGTTCATCAATCAGAATGATAAAACACAATATGAAAAAATCATTCCTTGCTTATCCTGAGCTTCTTGATAGAAACCTTGTCAGGCTCTGCAGTGATCTCATAGTCATCATCAGGAGTGAGCCCTGAAGCCTTAGTAATCATTTCTGGCAACAGCACCATGCTTCCCTTGAAATGGAGGTTGGTGATTATCTTCCTGGGCCCTCCAGCCATCTTCTTCTCGTCAATATCCTTCATCAGCTTGGTAGCCTCAACCACGTGCATCCTGGATTTCATCTCAATGGTCTTCTCGTAGAGATGCTTGGCAATGATATCAGCCACATTTATCTTAGTGGTGGCAGATATGAGCTGCAAGCCAGGGCTTATGTTAGCTTCGATGACGAGCGGGCCTCTGGCGCTCTCAAGGATGTCCACGGCACAGATCTCTGCCCTTATTGCCTTGGCCACATCCACAGCAAGTTTCTTGGTGACATTATCGATCTCGATCGGCTCTCCTGTTCCTCCTGCATGGAAATTAGCCCTTGCTTCCATTGAGCTGGCTGTCCTTTTCATGCTCGCAACTACCTTACTGCCCACCACAATGGCCCTTATGTCTGTGCCTCCCGTCTCAATGTACTCCTGGATTATGAAGGGCTGCCTGAGAGTGGCAAGGGCATCGAGCAAGGACGATGCGCTGGCATAGGAATCAGCAAAAAGCACTCCTTTGCCTCCTGTGCCATGGGGGAATTTCATCATGATGGGAAAATTCATCTTCTCAAGTATCTTCTTGGCAGCAACCACTGTGGCGCTGACATAGGTCTTGGGCATAGAGATGTTGTATTTCTGGAGCTCCAGGTGCGTGAGCAGCTTGTCGTGGGCAATGGTGAAAGCATCGGCAGATATGGGCATGTAGCATTTCTTCTCTAGAACTGATGTCAGGGCCTGGAGCAGCTGAGCATATCTGAATGAGCCCTTCACATAGACGCAATCGTAGTCACTGATGGGCTTTCCATCGTAGAGAATCTCGGCAGACCTTCCAGAAATATTGATTTCAATCTTCCTTATGTCAATATCATCTACTTCAGAGAAGTATTTCTTCATAGCTTGGACTGTCCATTCTGAGCTTTCACTTCCAAGGCTTATGATGGCTGCTTTAAGGTTCAATCCGAACACCTGGTATTATTTTTTAATTATTTTTTTATGAATCGTTTTGTTTGTATTGGATCTATTTTTTTATCTAATCTATTTTTTTTGGCTCTTCTGCCTTGACTGGCGGGTCCACACGCCTGCATGGGTCGATTAGGAAGCCGTTCTTGAGTATGTTCTGGCCTATCAGCACAGGATATTTCATATGAAGCCTGTCTGCTAGCGTGAACTTAGCCTGCAAAGTCTTGCCCTTGATGATCACTGTGACTTGCACCACTGGCCTGAGCTTGGTTCCATGGGCACTCCTGATAAGCCTTGAGTCAATCACAGGCCCGAGCTTCAGCGCAGAGGCGAGTGTCAGGTCGACGCTGCTCTTGGTGGCGCCGCTGTCAATCCTGGCGATCACTTCTTTGCTATGGCCGTCGCCCTTGATTATGACCTTCTCAGTCAGCCCTACAATGACCTTGTTTTTCAGGCCATCTCTATCTTTTTCTGCTTGGTCGCTCATTTGCCTTCAGGCCTCATGGTCGGGAAAAATATCACTTCCCTGATTGAAGTATTATTTGTGAGAAGCATCGCAAGCCTGTCAATCCCTATTCCTATGCCGCTTGTCGGCGGCATTCCATACTCCATGGCCTTGATGAAATCCTCGTCAGACCTCTGGGCTTCTTCATCTCCCTGGCTGAGCCTCTTCTCCTGCTCTTCCCAGTTCTTCCTTAATTCCTCGGGATCATTGAGCTCTGAGTACATGTTGCCGAATTCCATTCCTGCGACTATCAACTCAAACCGCTCTGTGAAATCAAGATTGTCCTTGACAGGCTTGGCCAGCGGGCTTACTTCTCTTGGATAATCATAGATAAAGGTTGGCTGTATGATTTTTGGCTCTACCAATTCTAAGCATATCTCTGAGAGTATGAATCCTATGCTCATATCATCGTCTATCTCGACTTTGAACTTTCTCGCGACATTCCTGGCCTCCTCTACATCCTTCACTTTTGAAAAGTCAACTCCTGTGGCTTCCTTGACAGCATCAATCATAGATATGCGCTTGAAAGGGGCCATCATGCTGATCTTCTTGCCATCATACTCAATCTCTGTGGTGCCCAGCACTTTTCTTGTGACGAATTCCAGCATCTCCTCTGTCCTCTTCATGCTGTCATTATAATCATCATAGGCAGTCATGGTCTCCATCATGCTGAACTCAGGGTTGTGCTTGGTGTCAATGCCCTCATTCCTGAAGTCAGTGCAGAACTCGAACACCCTGTCGAATCCTCCGACAATCAATCTCTTTAGATAGAGCTCGTCAGATATCCTCATGTACAAAGGCATATTAAGAGCATTGTGATGGGTGATGAAAGGCTTAGCACTAGCTCCCCCGTATACAGGCTGGAGCACGGGCGTCTGTACCTCTATAAATCCTTGGCCAGCCAAGAACTCCCTTATGGCATTGATCATCTTGGCACGATTGATAAAAGTCTTCTGGACTTCGGGATTGACAATCAGGTCGACGTAGCGCTGCCTGAACCTGAGCTCAGGGTCCTTCAAGCCATGGAACTTCTCAGGCAAAGGCCTTATTGATTTGGTCAGAAGCTCAAAGCTCTTCACATGGACTGTTATCTCTCCTGTCTTGGTCTTGAAGACACTGCCTTCAACACCTATGATGTCACCCATGTCAAGCTTCTTGAAAAGCTCATAGGCTTCCTTGCCAACATCATCCTGCCTGAAATAAAGCTGTATAGGACCAGAGCTATCCTGAAGCTGCACAAAGCTAGCCTTGCCCATCATCCTGACAGCTATTATCCTGCCAGCCACCCTGACCTTGTTGCGCATCGAGTCATGGTCCTGCGCACCTAGCTGCTCATACACTTTCTTTATCTCATAGGCCAGGGCAGTCTTCTCAAAGCGATAGGCATAGGGATTAATCCCTGCCTTCCTCAGCTCATCGAGCTTCTGCTTCCTCTCATTGATTATCCTGGTTTCTGTGTCCATGACGAGACATGAAGCCGAGATTGTTTTTAAATTTATTGGAAGAAAGAGTGCAAAAAACAATAAAGCTAAATAATAAAGCTTAAACTAAATCTCAGGCCAACTTAAGCTTAGAAATAACCCTATCTATCTTCTCAGTCGTATCAGGCCCTATGCCGGCGCAAGTCACTGTGCCTGGCTCAACAACTGTGTGTCCTGCATCAGTTATGACTGCAGTTACAATGCCCATGCTTTTTGCCTCTTCAACGTAATTGTAGAGCTCTTTCTCATCAGCTACCTTGACTACTATCTTGCCCATCCCTCCTGCACGCCAAGACTTGACAAGCTCTTTGTCTGCCCTGAAAACACACTCTACGCTGGCGTGCGCTACCTGCGCTGCCATCTTGCCCTTGGGCAGCTTGAGGTCCTGCCTGACGAGTATTGCCTGCTTATAATCCATATCAAGATGATGAACGCATCAACAATATTTAAATATACTGGAAAAAATGGGATTGGCATGGCTTACAAGAGCGAAGAAGATCTAGAGCTGTGGTACGCAGCGGAAAAAGAGAGATTATCTGAGGAATTCTTGAAAGGCATCGATCAGAACAAGGACAATACCCCTAGTTTCAAGGCCAAGTTCGATGCTGAGATGAAAAAATTGATAGCCAAGTACAATGCAGAGTATTATAAGCTCCTTGCCTATCTGAAAAAGAATCCTAAAAAAGAATGATTGAAAAGAATAATCATTTTTTGCCAGAAGATTTCTGCTTATCTTCCTCGGGGTTTCTGTGCTCAACCTCTATCTGATAGCCCTTCAGGATAAGCTTGTGGTCATCTCGAGTAATGTACAGCTCTTCCAAGTCATTGACCACTATGTCAGGCCCTTCGAGGTAATAGGAGACGTTCATCCTGCGAATCCTGACCTTCTCGATGTTGGTGAATCTGAACACGTGCGTAGGGAAGACATTGTGCCTCTTGTGAGGGTTGTTGACATTGAAAAGCCTGAGCACAGCAGTCGGGTAGATGTTTTCGCTCTTCTCAGAATCATCCCTGCTGATAAGGACGCTGGTAGTCGCAATCTTGATAACCTTCTCCTCCGGGTCCTTGATTTCCTTTATCATACTGATAAGGACACACAACCTGTTTTTAAATATTGTTGAAAAAATAGAAAACTGCGGGCGAAGGGGTTCGAACCCTTGTAGGCACTAAGCCACAGGATTTCTTCTGTAAAACTTAAGTCCTGCCCGTTTTCCACTCCGGCACGCCCGCATCATGAAAGAGTTTATCTTCAAAGGGTGTGGCGGCCCAAAAGCGCACTTTTGTCTGCCGGCACGCCCGCGTTAATTGAGTATATTAGTAGAAAGTATTATTCTTTATAAGTGTTTTTCTTTGAGCATTCATCATTCAAGGACATTCTTGGGGCATGTCTCGAATCTGCACGGCCCCTTGATGATCTCACAGTAGAATGAGACAGTTGATGAGCTGATATTCTCTTTTTTTGATGGGCAGTTATCCCAGATGGCTATTTTCCAGTCGAAGATGGTGATGAATTTCTTCTTTTTCAAAGCCTCTGCCAATCTCTGTTCTTCATCAGCCTGCCTTCCTTCAAAGAGCTTAATCTCTTCTTGAGTCGAGACTATCTCCCTCTGTAGGTCAAGGCTCTGGTTCAGCAGCTTCTTTATCTTGAGAAGCTCAAGGTAGATTTTCTCATTGCTTATTTCCATTAAGTTATTGATTGGGTGCTGGTTTTTATAAAGTTTTCTGCGAGAAGCACGGAATAAAGTAATGAGGAAAGAAAAAAAGAAAATATTATTGGAGAATCATTTGCTCTCGAACTCTACCTTAATGCCTCCAATCCACTTGGCGAGCAGGTTGTAGAGCCATGTGAAGATGACTGATGTTACGAATCCGAGCAGGGCAAATAATATCGGGTTCACGATTATAGAAGTGATTATGTCTGAAGTGGTGGGCGGAGTCAGGCTCGCTGTCTCAGCGCTCTGGATGTTAAGTAGGCGTATGATGTAATACAGTACTAACTCCATTATTGAGAGGAAAAGCCCGATGATAGCCCCTATTATCGCGTACATCTTAGCGAATGACAAAACACCAATCCTTTTCAAAACCTTTTTCTCATGCATAGTAGCACCTCCGATTAATGCTTGATTATATGAAAGCAGGGATGACCGGCCAATACTTAAATGTTTTTATTCCCGTAGAGAAGGAAAGCAAGAAAGTCATCTTCTCCCTGAGCTTATACTATTCTCTGCCTTTGATTCTCACATTGTCATAGATGCAGACTTCGTCGCACACGTAGCACTTGATGCATTTCTTCCTGTCAATGATAGGATCAAGCTTTCCCTTGAACTTGATGGCTTTCTCCGGGCAGTTGATGATGCACCTAGCGCATCCTGTGCACTTATCGATGAAAAAAGGATAGGGAAGGAAATACTTGTACATGCTGTTAGCAATCTTGGTAACATCCACTCCATGCCTGGAAAAGAATAGCGGCATCCTTCCGAGGAGTATTGAACTGAACACCTTGTTCAGGTTGATGATTGGGAAGGAGAACTTGGATTTTACCTTCTCAACTTTTTCTCCCAAGACTTTTATCTTCCTCAAATCATACTCTCCGATGCCTTTGTCCTTGGACAATCTTATGTGGGTTATTGAATAGGGATTGAAGCCCATTATCTTGGCACCTATTATCTCTGATGCTAATAGGTCGCCCGATCCTATGAGCAGGTTCATCCTCTTGGGCTTGCCATTGGTCGGGCCTGCTCCTTCCATCCCGACAATTCCATCAATGATGGTGAAGGTCGGCTTGATGATGGTGCATAAGTCTACGACGCAGCCGCTCACTCCGAGCTTGTGGAACCTCAGCTTCTCATTGCCCGGAAGGCATCCTTTCAGGTTCTTCATTCCCAAAGTCACTGTGGTGAGGGTGTGAGTCTTCAAAACAGGCAAGTCAATTATCTTGTCTACTTCAAAGACCAGCTTTGAAACCAGGATTTCTTTTGCTTGGATGTGGTCCTTTATCTTCACAGTCTTGCAAGGATACTTGTTAGTGTCTATGAGCTTGACATGGTATTTGTGGGCGATCCTGTCCATGCCCAGCCTCTTGAAGGTCTGCTCTGTGTCAAAAGATATAGGCCCTCCTTCACCAACTATTGGGATGGCTTTCTGCTTCAGCACTGCTTTGATGACAGCCTCTATTATTGAAAGATTGGTTGTTGTCCCTGTCGATGATTTTTTGGGAGCAAGAAAATTAGGCTTGATGAGCACCTTGTCTCCTTTTTGGATGTAGTGTTCGATTCCGCCTGCCAGCTTGAAAATCTTGTTGACATGCTGCTCTATCTGCTTCTCAGTTGTCCTCAGAACAACTACCTTGCTAGGCTCATCCTTCAAGCTCGGCCCTCTCCTATTTTTTTGATTCTCCTTCGTATTGTTTTCCATGTTGCCAAGCTCCTATCGATTTATCCTCATCCATTTAATTGTATCTCTGATGGTGTTGTTAAAGGCTATGCTTGGCTTCCATCCAAGCTCTTTTCTCGCCCTGGAATTATCAAAGTACCTGAACTTGAAGCCAGAGTCAAGCTGGTCGCAGGTAAGCTGAGGAGCCTTAGGGCTCATCACTTCAAGCAGGTAGAATGTGTAGTAGAGAGGTGATTTAAGCACTCTGGGAAGCTTTCTTCTCGGAGGCTTCTTGCCCAGGTTCTGGGCAATGATTCCTGTTATTTCTGCAAAAGTCAGGTTATGGCCTGACAGAAGGTAGCTTCTGCCTGGCTTGCCTTTTTCCAATGCACAGACAAGTCCTTTTGCAACATCCCTGACATCAACCACATTAGTCCCGCCTGGAGGGCAGATGGGAGCGCCCAGCTTCTTGACTACCAGGATGGCTCTTGAGGAGTTAGCATAGTCGCCAGGCCCGTAAAGCAATCCAGGATGCACTATGATGCAATTCAATCCTTTTGCAGATGCTTTTTTCACTTCAAGGTCTCCCAGGTATTTTGAGAGCATGTAGTATTTCTTCTTCCTCTTAGCAATCTTCCAGTTGAAAGTGTATTCTTCATCAACAGGGCTGTCTTTCTTGTTGTTATAGCCTAGGGCAGCGACAGAGCTTACGTGGATGAGCAGCTTGACCTTGTTCTTAAGAGCTGCTTTGAGAACATTCCTTGTGCCTTCAACATTCACGCTGTGCAATTTCTTCTTGTCCTTGATTCCGAAAGCGATGACACCGGCAAGATGGAAGACCATATCACTGCCCTTAAGCTCCTTGGCCATTGACTTGAAAGAGCAGACATCCTTGCCAAGGACTATCTTGACTCTCTTGTTCCTGCTGAAATTAAAGACAGGATGAAGATTCTTCTTAAGGTCAACAACCTTAATCTTGACGCCTGGATACTTGTCAAGCAATTCCTTGATTAGCCACTGGCCTAGAAATCCGCAGCCACCAGTTATTAGGATATTCTTGAAGCTTTTAGTATCATTCATAAGTTTCTTGAGCAAAATAATCCCCTATATAAAGGTATCGCGCACTGTTCACTCGCCGAAAGCCTCTAGCGATAAACAAAAATCTGATGATTTTTGAATCACCAGCGTCTTTTTACTGCGTAAAAAGCCTCTAGCGAGAATTGAACTCGCGACCCCCACCTTTCTGTTGCATGCGCTCAGAAATCCTGTGGATTTCTGGCGCGCTCGGCTTAAAAGCCTACGCGTACCAAGGTGGTGCTCTCTAGGGCAGCACAGGATGCTCAAAAGCTTTCCTTGCTGTACCTCTGAGCTATAGAGGCGTACAGGATGATGATTAGCAAATTGTTTAAATAGTTTTTTAAAATTGAACATATTATTGTACTGCATGGAAGAGGAATGCATCAGGATTCTGCAGGAACTGACAGGCAAGAAGCACATCGTCTTCGTCCAGAGAGGCAATGAAGCTATCAGGCTGGCGCTTAAGCTGGCCAAAGAGCTTGGCTATAAAATTGTGCTTTTGCAGGACCAAGGAGGCTGGCTGACCTATGAGCAGTTCTGCGAGAAGGAAAAGCTTGAGTGCTCTATCATCAAGACCAGCCAAGGCATTTTTGCGCTCAGCACAGTCAAGGATTACTCTGGCTGCGTGCTTCTCATCAATTCAATGC
>JBGOZE010000054.1:0-8205 GCA_041479965.1 Candidatus Nanoarchaeia archaeon
AAGCAGCAGCTGCTCGCGGTGTTAGCTTAGAAGAAGGCAGGAAAAGAGCGCTAGAATTCCATATCCCTGCTTATCTTGCATTGGGACTTGACCCTAAGAAGACAATATTCTATTTCCAGTCAGAGAACAAGGACGTTGTTCACTTTGCCTACGAGGCAGCCAAGAAGATAACACTCAACGAGTTCAAGGCAATCTATGGAAGCGCAGACCCTGGAAGGATAATGAGCGCAGTCACCCAGGTTGGTGATGTGCTTTATCCTCAGTTCAAGGAAAGGATGCCTGGAATAATCCCTGTTGGGCTGGACCAAGACCCTCATATCAGATTAGCAAGGGATGTTGTTAGCAGGATGAAGGACAGGAAATATTTTGCAGTGAGCAGCCTCTACCACAAATACACTCCCAGCCTTGATGGAAGCATCAAGATGAGCAAGTCAAAGCCAGAGAGCTGCATCAGCCTTCCCGAAGACTCAAAAGCAGTGTGCAAGAAGATAAGGAATGCTTTGTCAGGCGGAAGAGACACTCTTGAGGAGCACAGGAAACTGGGTGCAATCATTGAGAAAGACATGGTGTTCGAGCTCCTGAAACAGCACCTGATAGAAGATGACGAGGAGCTTGACAGGATATATCATGATTACAAGTCAGGCAAGATGACTAGCGGTGAGCTCAAGCAGATAGCCTGCGACAAGATGACAGAGTTCATGGAAGACTTCAAAGTCAAGCTTGAGCATAATAGGAAACTGGTCAAAGAACTGCATTTTGTCAAGTTCTCCTAGTTCAAATCATAAAATTTAAATAAGCTTAAGAGTAATGATAGAATAACAAGGTAAAAAGGGGTGGTATTAATGGCTAAACACGTTCCTCTGACAAGCGGGTTCATGCTGACGAGCATAATAGGATTCTTCGTATCATCATTCTATGTGATGAAACTAGACCTCACGTGGGGATTCACCTTCTCGCTGTTCTTCGTGATAATGTTCATAGCGAGCATCATCAGCATGAGCAAGATAGAGGCAGAAGACAAGTACGGCTTGCAAGAGCTGGACATCCACCACAAGGAGCATTATTCTAGGAAGAGAAGAAAAGAATAGGCATTTTTCTTTATATCTGATTTTATATTTATCACGCCTCCTAAAAAGAAAGATTTTTATACATAATTCTTTTAATACCCGTATAAAAACATAGAAGGGGTGGTTTTTTCATGAGAAAATCGATTCTAGGAATAATTACTTTGCTAGCCTTGGCTTTGTTCATCGCCAGCTGTACGCCTGCTGCGCAGTATTATATATGCTCTGATGGCAGGAAGGTGTCTGACCCTGCTATGTGCCCTCCGCCTGTTAATCCTGAACAGCCAAAGGCCCAGGCTGTGCCTGAGAATCCTGTTGATGAGACCATGATATCTGAGGCAGCCCAAAAGCTTTTCAGCAACCTAGCAAGGGTGTCTACTGTGTCATTCGCTCATGTTGAGTCTCCTGCTGTGCTTCCAGACAAGGTGTATGCTGCTTCAAGGCAGAGGATGAAGGTCACTCTTATGAGCAAGGAAAGGTTCACTGTGAATGATGCCTATGACACTGTCTACCTGGACCTTGTCAATAAGACTGCTGTTGCTTATTGCGAGAACAGGGACGATAAGGTATGCCC
Organism: Candidatus Nanoarchaeia archaeon; assembly: GCA_041479965.1. Classification (GTDB taxonomy): domain Archaea; phylum Nanobdellota; class Nanobdellia; order Woesearchaeales; family SM23-78; genus SM23-78. The sequence continues at coordinate 1,639 of JBGOZE010000054.1, forward strand.
GAACAGGGATAATGAATACCCTGTTGATTTCGAAGATTATTTTGTTGAGACTCCTTTTGGTTGGGTTGATAAGCTAACCAAGGCAGACCTCACTAACCGTTCCAAGACTATTGAGAACAGGGATGCTGACGAAGTGCTGTTTGAGATTGATGGCGAGTCAGGCGTGATGTTCGCTGCGAGGTTCTATGGCTTGCCTTTATTTGTGACCTTTGGCGGCAAGACCTATGAGTTCAGGGACATGGCCACTAATACCCTGAAAGCCACTGACCTGGAGCATCAGTTCATTGTCGAGTAAATTTTTTCACTTTTTAATTTTTAATTAAAATTCAAAATTTCATTAGAAATTTTGTTTTTTTCTTCTTTTTTTTCTTTTTTCTTTCAAAACATTTAAATAATAAAACAATGATATTATTGTTTATGAATAAAAGAGGTGTTAGCGGTCTATTGTCATCTTTCTTCTCTAAAAAACAGGCTCCGAAAGACTGTTTTGTGGTGCTTAGCTCTATCAATGCCAAGGATATCATGGTTAAGGATGTGCTGTGCATCCAGCGAGGCGACAAGCTCACAGAAGCAGCGCATATGATGATAGGGGCGCATGTCTCATGCTTGGTGGTGCTTGAGGGTGAGAAGCCTGCGGGCATCCTGACTGAGAGGGATTTCATCAAGAAGCTTTCAATGGAGAAAGACCATTCTTCTGACATGATCGTGAACAGCGTGATGACCAGGCAGCTTTTCAGCGTCAGCCCTAACTCTAATCTTTTTGAAGTCCAGAAGATCATGCGGGATCACAAGTTCAGGAAGCTATTGATAGTTGAGAATGATGTGCTCAAGGGCATTGTCACCCAGACAGACCTGTGCAAGGTGGTGCATGACCTGGACATGGTCTATCCCAAGGCTCCGCTGGTGCAGGAAGTGATGAGCAAGAAAGTGCTCGCTGTGGAGGAGGATGATAAGTTCTTGCAGGCCAAGAAGCTCATGGCAACCAAAGACATAGGCTCAGTTATAATCACTTCCAAGGATGAGATCAAGGGCATGTTCACAGAGTTTGACCTGGTGAGCGAGTTCTTCATGAATCCCAACCGCTTGAAGAATTCTTTCATGAAGGAGCTCATGACCAGCCCGGTGGTGTGCATAAGCCCTGACTTTGACCTTTTCCAGGTGAATGACTTGATGCTCGAGCATAACTTCAGGAGGCTGCCAGTTGTTGATGGCAACAAGCTCCTAGGAATCATAACCCAGACAGATGTTGCTAAGCACCTGTATGAGTTCATAGAGCGGCACAAGGAATTGACAGCAGAAGCTCCCAAGAAGAAGGGCCAGACCATCTATTGCGTCAAGAAGAAAGGCAACATAATCTTGTATGAGAAAAAAAAGGAGCAGCCAAAAGAGAAATAAGATACACGATATTGCTAAGGTTAATGCCTTTCGCTGGAATTCTTCTTGTCAAACTTATCCTTTGCCTTATTCTCTTTCCAGTAAACTGCATGGCTCGCGCGCTTGTCAAAGAGCGCGATAGCAAGGCTGATGACATTGGTCTGGTAATCCTTGAGCTTGGAGTCTGCGAATATTTTCTTGGCATCATCAAGGCATTCTTTCATGAGCCTGATGTTCTCCTGTCTGCACTTCTTCTCCTCTTCTCTCTCTTCTTCTTCTGTCAGGAAAACCTCAGTCCATTTAGGGTACATGCTCTTCTCAGTTGTCTTGGCAAATGCTTTGCTGAAAGCCATGAATGAGGGAATGCTTAAGTGATATATAAATTTGATTAAAGAAAAAGCGGAAATCCTCCTAAGAAATTGAAAAACCTTTGTAAATCCTTTTTAATAGTTGAAAATCTTTTCCTTTTCCTGGATAGCTACTGGAGCGCTTCCTCCGTGCCAGGTGAATCTCGGCCTGACGCGCATAGGATACATCTTCTCGTTGTTGTCATCAAGAACAATGGCTGCGCCCTTGACCCTGGGTAGGTCATCAAGGAACTTGTCAAGGCTGTCTCGAAGATAGCTCTGCATCAGGGTCCCGAGAGCATCGATGTCTATCTTGGCAGTTATCCTGTGGGCAATGATTATGTCTGCCTGGGTCATCACGTCAGTGTGTATCCTGCCTGGCTGCTGGCTTGCGAGTATAAGGCTTATGCCTGGCTGCCTTCCTTCTCTGAGGATGGTTATGAGCGGGTCAGTGGCTAGTGTTCTGCCTTCTCTGGGCAGGAATTCGTGGGCTTCGTCCACAACAAGCCAGACCATGGGGAAATCCAGCTTCTGTATCTCTTCTTCGCTGAAATAATAAATGCTCTTGTGAACTTGCTGGTATTCCTCATTCTTCCTCGCTATCATCCTCTGGATGAAAAGCTTCTCTGCGACAAGGCCTATCACCAGGGATTTTATCCTCCAGCTTCCTGGCATGGTAGCGTAGCAGCTCACATCCAGCACAGTGATTTGTCCTGGGCGGGCAAGCTCGCTCAAGGCAGTGCCTTTCACGTCAAATAATCCCCAGCTCTTTGCATTGCCGAACAAGTTCAGGATGGCGTTCTTGACATCCGCGTTAGCCTCGCTCTTCTTGATAGCATCCATTATGTTGTCCAGGTCATACTCTTTCTTTGATTCCCTGAGGTCGTGGATGGTCTTCTCTATGAGGACTCCAAGAGGGTCATTGGGGTTGACATCAAAGGTTATGCACCAGTCATTGCCGTCAAGCTCGCTGGGCTTGATGCTGAAAGAGGCATCTGTGGGTATGCCTTTTTCCTTGTAATCATTGAAATAGCCGATGGGGGTGTAGATGCTTATGTCAAGTCCTTTGGGTTCCATGCCCCATTCCTCGAGCAGCAATTGGTCCTGCTTGTTAGGGTATTTCATGGTCCAGTAAACTCCCATGGTGTCGAGCATTATGACAGAGACATTGCGCCTTATGTCCGGAGGAAGGTCAGATATGCCTTCAGCTATCACTCCCATGGTGTAGCTCTTGCCTCCTCCTCTTTTGCCGCACACGAATAGCACGTGACTTCTTATCACGTCGAGAAGTATCTGGTTGGAGAGGCTGGTGGTCCTGCCCATCTTCACATAGTGCTTGCCGAGCAGGATGGTGCCTGATGTGCCGAATTTTTCAAGGTCCTCTGGGCTCCTGCCTAGTATTATGTCGTACATGTCTATTCATTATTCATCCTTGTTGATATATAAATTTATCCCTATAAGCTCTCGAATACCAAAAAACTTTTAAAAAACAAAGTTTTTACCATTCCAAAAGGGTTAATTTGATAGCGTCAAGCAAGATTAATCGAAAAAACAACATGGGGTGGTATAGTTGGTTGCTAAAGCAAAAGAAGTCAAGGTAAAGAACAATAACAACGGCTCAAAAGGAGTAAAGATCTACAAAGTCGACAATGCCCAGCAGAAAGAGGAGAAAAAAACTAGGCGAGAGAAGGTGATTGAGAAATTCCTTATCGTGCTCATAGTCATCCTGGCAATAGCAGCTATCTTCTCAGCTATCCAGACATTTTTCCCTAACCTGTTCGGAAAGTTCAGCCTTGGAGGAGAATTAGCTGCCAGGGTCAATGGCAAGACCATCACCATGGAGCAGCTCAACACAGAATACAACAGGCTGCCGGACCAGTACAAGTATTTCATAACCAAGGAGGCTTTTCTCGCCCAGATAATAGATGAGTCATTGCTCATCCAAGAGGCAGAGAAACAGGGAGTGATGGTGAGCGACAAGGAATTGGACGAGAACCTGAACACTTTCATGCAGACCAGCAACCTCACCCAGGACAAGCTAGATGCTGTGCTCAAGGAGAAGAAGCTGACCTATAATGAGCTCAGGGCTCTAGTCAAGAACCAGCTCATGGTGGACAAGCTCTTTGAGAAATCCATCACCAGCAAGATAAATGTGACTACAGATCTGGCAAGGAAATACTATGATGAGAACCCAGATACTTTCAAGACTCCTGAGACTGTCACTGTAAGGCACATCCTGATAGGTCTTGCTAACAGGACAGCAGAAGAGGCAGATGTTCGCGCCAATGATGTCCTGAAAATAATCAAGGATGACAAGAGCAACTTCTGTGCATTGGTTCCTCAGTATAGCGACGATGCTGGCAGCGTGGACAATTGCGGGGAATACACTTTCGGAAAAGGCCAGATGGTGGCTGAGTTCGAGAGCAGAGCCTTCAACCAGTCTGCCGGCGATGTGAGCATTGTCAAGACAGACTTCGGCTCCCACATACTCTGGACCATCAACAAGACAGCTGATAAGATAATGCCTTTCTCAGAAGTGGTCGACCAGATAACGAAGGTGCTTTCTGATCAGCAGGAAAAGATGCTTTACTCTCAGCTGATAGCAGACCTGAGGGGCAAAGCCAAGATCGTCAATTACTTGGAAGAGAAAGCCAAGGCAGAGCAGGCTAAGCAGAATGCGACAGCACAAGCCCAGCCTCAGCCGACAGTGATTGAACCAATAGAGACTGTTGCAGAGAACAAAACCACTGCTGAAACTCCTGTAACTGAAGAGACAGAGATCAAGACAGAAGTCACACCGCCTGTGGTGAAGGAGACCACGACTGTTGTTGTGCAGCCACAGCAGCCTCAGTTGAGCTTTGTTGATTGTCTAGTAGCCAAGGAAGCAATCCTCTATGGTGCTTCCTGGGACTCCAGCACCAAGACGCAGAAAGGCTACTTTGGATCAGATGTCTCCAAGATCAAGTATGTTGAGTGCGGAGTAGAGAGAGATTACAGGGCTCAGACAGCTGACTGCGATGAAGCAGGCATCCAAGCCTACCCTACATGGGTCGTAGATGGCAAGAAGCACCTGGGAATCCAGTCTCCTGAGCAGTTGGCAACCTTGACGGGATGCAAGGTTTAGGAACAAATTTTTTCTATTTTCTTTTTTTGTTTGTTTTATTAACTTCACGGTAGTTATTTTACCTTGTTTTCAGGTGGGTTCTCGTCGAGAAGGCTAAAACCCAAACATTTAAAAACCCCTGAGCACTACCTTTTTACAGGCCCGACACAGAGTTGCTCATGCGAGCCCGAGCGCATAGCTCATGGCTGTGAGCATTGTGAGTTAGTGTTGGGCTACAATCGCTTTAATGTTAATCAAGTAGGATAATTTGATACAACGATAGCATAAGAAGATAAATACAGATAAGAACAGGCACAAAAGCCTTTTCATCATACTCACATCATTTTATTGAAAATATTTGGGTATAAAAAAGACTTTTTTATTTTATAAAATAAGGCTCAAATAAGAGTAAGGGAAGAGTTTAGGTGCTTGTTCTGAGATATTGAGAAGGAGAAATAGTTGATGTTCACATGTTTGCAGGTATCATAAAGGGAAGGGTTGACAACCTTTTTTTTGCACCTTTGGAATACTTCTAAGCATCTGGGCTAGACAAGAAACTCCTTCTAAGAATCATAATCGATAAATGAAAAGGTGATATATCATGGCAAAAATCGCACAAGTATCAGCAAAATACATTGTTCATGCTGAAATACAGATTGAAGGAGTAGTGGACAGGCCTGACGTGATAGGAGCGATATTCGGCCAGACCGAAGGCCTCCTGGGAGCTGACCTTGAATTAAGGGAGCTTCAGAGAAGCGGAAGGATAGGCAGGATAGAAGTCAATGTCGACACTAAGAGCGGCAAGTCTTCTGGCTCAATAATAGTACCAAGTTCTCTTGACAAGGCAGAGACTGCCATAGTGGCAGCAAGCCTGGAGATAATCCAAAGGATAGGCCCATGCAATGCCAAGATAAAAGTAGCTAACATCGAAGATGTCAGGATATCCAAGAGGCAATTCGTGATAGACAGGGCAAAGGAGTTGCTCAAGACCCTCATGGAATCAGTCATGCCAGACAGCCAGGAACTAGCAGATGAAGTGTCCTATGCAGTAAGGGTCATGGAGATCCAGGAATACGGCAAAGACAGATTGCCTGCAGGGCCAGCAGTCGAGGAAAGCGACGAAGTCATAATCGTGGAAGGAAGAGCAGATGTGCTCACCATGCTCAAGCACGGATTCAAGAACGTGGTAGCAATGAACGGCACCAATGTTCCAGAGACCATCATAGACTTGAGCAAGAAGAAGACCATCACAGCATTCGTAGACGGAGACAGAGGAGGAGACCTCATAATCAAGGAGCTCGGAGAAGTGGCAGAGCTTGATTTCGTCACCAAAGCTCCAGATGGCAAAGAAGTTGAAGAGCTCACCAAGAAAGAGATCCACAAAGCCCTCAGGAGCAGAGTCGCATTTGAGCAAGCCAAGACAGAGATACATGTCAATGGCGAAGCCAGAGGAGGGGAAGAGAGGAGAGGACCTCTGCCTCAGAGAGACCAGCGTGATTACAGGGACAACAGGGAGAGAAGGCCCGCGCCACAGCAAGCCCCAAGGCCAGCTCCGCAGCCACAGTTGCAGCAGCCAGCAGGCAAGCCCAAGGAGCCGACTCCTCACGAGCTTGAAGTGTTCGGAGGGATGCTTGAAGACCTGATAGGCACAAGAGGAGCCTACATACTGGATGAGAAGCTCAGCATCCTCGGCAAAGTTCCGTTGTCAGAGCTACAAGGGACCATCAAGAGCCTGCACTCAGG
>JBGOZE010000055.1:0-7959 GCA_041479965.1 Candidatus Nanoarchaeia archaeon
TGCTTGCAATACCTATTATCTTGAGTGCATGAACCAGGCTCCACACATCCTTTAGGTGAGTTTGCTCATTAGACGAGAATCCGATGACTGCGCTGGTGTTTATTTCACTATTTTCACTAGTTAAGTAAATAGTTAAATAATCAACAGTCTTTCTCACACCCATCACTCCAAGCTCATCATACACTCCGTACTTGTCAAAGCTCTTGTCATAGAAGCTCTTGTCAAAGAACATCCTGAAGAAGCTGGCTGAGAAGATGATTAATACTAAAAGTGCGATCGAGACTATCACAATAACTTTCTGCTCAGGAAAGCCTTTTTTTGATTTGTTCTTATTTTTAGGCATAGTATAATTTACCGCTCCTCTTCTGTTCCTGGTCTTTCTGGCTGTCAGGCTTGTTGATCCTAGGCCTCTTGCTCTCTTCATCACGCCTGAAAGTGAGATTGATGTTCTGCAAGAAATGATTCATCCCTTCTTCCATGGGAAAAGGCCCTTTCACTATTCCATGCACTGCTGGCTTGCCATCGAAGACAATGAGCCTGTCAGATATGGTGTCGACAAATAATAGGTCGTGGTCAACAATTAATGCGCTCCTGCCAGTAATGTTAAGCATGTCCCTCATAATCTTGCCAAGCCTCAGTCTTTGCTCGATGTCTAGATAGGCTGAAGGCTCGTCCATGAGTATAAGGTCAGAGTCCTGGCTCAGGCATTTCGCAATCATTACTCGCTGCAATTCTCCTCCGCTGAGCTCAGTAAGCTTGCGCATGAAAACCTCTTTCAATTCCAGAGGCCTTATGAGCTGGACCTCATATTTCATGATAGCTTCCTGGATGAAATTAAGCACTAGATCATCATTAGGCTCAAGGTACTGCGGCTTATAGCTCACTTTCAATCCTTTCAGCTCATGGCCTTTTATCTCGCCAGCCAATATCCTGACAAAAGTTGTTTTTCCAATCCCGTTCTCTCCGAGAATCCCCACTAAGTCATGCTTGAAGATGCTTCCTTTGCTTGCTTCTAGAGTGAAGCTTCCTAGCTTGTGCTTGAAATCCTCCCATTCTGTCAAAAGATGAAGCCTTTTAATGTCAATTGGAGGTCTGGCTTCAAATTTTATTGTATGATTCCTGAACCTGACATTCTCTTCTTTCAGAAAGCCAGATAGGTAAGTGTTGATTCCTGCTTTTGCTGCCTTGGGTTGGCTCACAACTCCATAGGCAGAGGGCTTACCATACATCAAATGGATCAAGTCAGCCATGTAATCCAATATTATCAGGTCGTGCTCGACCACAATCACTCCTGTTTTCTCATCTGCAAGGCTTCGGATGAAGCTACTGATTTTTAGTCTTTGCTTCACATCAAGGTAGCCGGTTGGCTCGTCAAAGAAATACACATCTGCTTTTTTCAGCACGCAGGCAGCGATTGCAACTCTCTGTAATTCTCCTCCGCTGATTTTTGAGATGTCGTGGTCAAGGAATGCTTTGAGCTCGAGAACTTCTGCAACCTTGTCAAGCTCCTTCTTTTCGTCTGTTTTTTTCAGCAAATCCTTAACAGTGCCTTTGTACTGCTTAGGGATAAGGTCGACCTGCTGTGGCTTGTAGCTAAGCTTTACTTTGCCTTTCTTGACTCTTTCAAAGAATCCCTGGGCTTCGCTGCCCTTGAAATACTCAATCAGTTCGTCGTAAGTGGCTTCTTTGCCAGGCTTTCCAAGGTTAGGCTTCTCAATGCCTGCAAGAATCTTCAAGGCAGTGCTCTTTCCTATGCCGTTCTTGCCGATGATGCCGACCACCTTGCCAAATATGGGGATTGGCAGGCTGTAGAGAGCAAAGCCATTCTCAGAATACCTGTGCACAGGGTCTTTTTTCATCTCCTCCGGAAGATTGATAATGTCCAAGGCTTCCGCGGGGCATTTCTTAGGGCATATTCCGCAGCCTATGCAAAGCTCCTCGTTGATGCCTACTTTTCCATCAGGAGTCTTGACAATGCACTCATCCCCTCGCCTGTTAACAGGACACAATCTAATGCAGAGATAATTACCACAGGCTACTGGGTTGCATTTCTCTTTCTTGACAATACATATTCGGGTCATGCTACTAAGGACGTATTAGGAGTTATTTAAATCTTATTGAGAATACAATTAATTATATAAACTTCTCTTCTTTATCCTTTTTTCATGAAGGGCTTTATCATCCATCCGACTTACCGGGTTGAGGGCAACAAGGCTTTTGTGCACTTATTTGGAAGGCTGGAGAACGGGGAATCTTTTCTCACAATTAACGAGTATAAGCCTTACTTTTTCATCAAGAAAGCAGACCTTGACAAGGCCTTGAAGATTGAGCAGTTTGATTATGAGGAGACCAAGCTCAAGGACTATGGCGATGAGCCTGTTGTCAAAATAATACTGAGCATCCCAGCTGACGTTGCCAAGCTGAGGGACAAGTTCTCAAACAAGAAGATAGCGACCTATGAAGCAGATATCAGGTTTGCCTACAGGTTCATGATTGACAAGCTTCTTCAGGGAGGAGTTGATATCGACGGCAAATATGAAACCGGAAGAACTGGTTCTGAGGATTCAAAAGACTCAAAGTCTTTTGTAAAAGGCGAACAGGTCAACAGGATTTACACTGAGCCTGAACTCAAGCCAATTGATTATTTCCCTAAGAACCTGAAAGTGCTCTCAATCGATATAGAGACTGATAAGAAAGGAAAAGAGCTTTACTGCATAGCCCTTCATTCAGATGACTTCAAGAAAGTCATTATCAGAAGCAAGGAAAAGCTGAAGAATGCCATCGGCGTGGAGTCTGAGCAGGAGCTATTGCTCAAGTTCAAGGAATTAGTCCTGGAGCAAGACCCAGATATCATTACTGGCTGGAACTTCATTGACTTTGACCTTAACATCCTGGAGAAGAAGTTCAAGGATTACAAGCTACCTTTCACCTTTGGAAGAGATGACTCTCCTTGCAAGCTCAGATTATATAACTCTTTTTTCCAGGATTCAAAAGCTGACTGCTCAGGCAGGATGGTACTTGATGGCATACAGGTGCTCAAGACCAACTTTGTCTCCCTGGAAGATTACAAGCTGAACACAGCAGCCCAGGTTTTTCTTAATGACTCCAAGATCTTTGAGGGAGATGACAGGTGGGAACTGGTAGAGGAGGCTTTCAAGAAAAACCCTCAGCTGCTCGCAGACTACAACCTGAAGGATGCAGAGCTTGTGACGAGAATTCTTGAGAAGACAACTGCTCTTGAGCTTTCAATCCAACGCTCCCTGCTGACAGGCATGCCTCTTGACAGGGTCAGGGCTAGCATCGCGAGCCTCGACTCATTATACCTCAAGGAATTAAGGAAGCGTGGCTTTGTGGCAGCAACAGCTAGCTTTGAAGACAGGGATGACCAGGGCAAAGGCGGCTATGTGATGAGCTCCAAGCCAGGCATCTATGATTTCATCATTGTGTGCGACTTCAAGAGCCTGTACCCGAGCATCATAAGGACTTTCAACATCGACCCTTGGAGTTTTTTGGCTGACTGCAAAGGAAAGCACGACAAGAAGGCAGTTGTGCAGGTGCCTAGCGGAGCCTGTTTCAAGAACCAGGAAGGAATACTGCCTGAGATAATCCAGCGCCTGTGGGAGCAGAGAGAGAAAGCAAGGAAGCAGAAGAATGAGCTTGCTAGATTTGCAATAAAAATCTTGATGAACTCGTTCTACGGAGTGCTAGCCAATCCCACGTGTAGGTTCTATAGCCGAGAGATGGCTAATGCAATAACCCTTACAGGCCAGCACATCATAAAGCTCACTGCAAAGAAAGCAGAAGAGATGGGCTACGAAGTGATTTACGGAGATAGTGTCACTTCTGAAAGGCCAATAATTATAAGGGAAAAGGGTCTTGTTGAAATCGTTTCCATTGAAGACTTATTTAATAGGTTTAAGGATAAAAGAAAAATTGTGCTCAGCAAGGAAAGAATATTTTTAGAAAAATTGAATATTGAAAGTTTAACCGTCAATCCCAAAACAGGCAAGTCTTGTTTCCGGAATATTAATGAATTGATACGTCACAAAACAGATAAAAAAATCTATCGAGTAAATCAAAAATACGGCGAGACCCGTTGCACAGAAGACCATAGTCTTATGGTCGAAGAAGAAGGCAGATTCAAAGAACTGACTGTCAAGGAACTTAAGCAGGGAGAAATCGCTCACATATCCGCCATTCCTCAATTGTCAAAAATAAGCAAAATAGATCTTTATGACTTTCTAAAAGGATACTCTGTTAAAACCAGATATAAAGACAGAGTCAAAACTTTACGAACAAAGTGCAATGATGAGTTTGTTTGGTTTTCCTGGACTAATAGGAAAAAACCAGTGTTGCTAAAAAGAATAATTCATTTTCCATCACAAGAGGGTAAGGCATTGCTCAGGCTTCTCGGGTTTTATGCGGCAGAAGGCTCATCTTCCACCTTAGATACAGCTAGACGCTGGGGAGCTGCCCTTTGTTCACAAGACGTACATCTGTTGAGCGAGTTGAAAAAAGATTATGAATTGCTATTTAAGAATTCAGCAGTTCATATAATCCCTTCAAGCAAAGGATTGCGAAAGCTCTCATACAAAACCAGTTCAGGGAGAAAGGAATTATTTTATGAAGATAAAACCTATAAACTGAATATGATGAATCAGATTGCGGCTGTTTTTTTCAAACAGCTTGATGGCCAGAAAAGCATAGGCAAGAAAGTGCCTGTATTCATTTTTCACTTGGAAAAAAAAGAGCAGGAATTATTCCTGAAATACTTCCTTCTAGGTGACGGGAGCAGGGAGAGTAAAGAAAGCTACACAAAGGATTACAGAGAAAAGAACTTTAGGCTCACCACTAAATCATTACTATTGGCCTCAGGATTATCATTCCTTATTAAACAGCTGGGATTTAGTATGAGTATAAGATACCGGCCGTCAAAACAAGCGTATACCATAGCCTCGTCTTCACGAAATAATGCCAACCTTAAAACAAAGACCACTATCGAACCATACAAAGGTTATGTTTATGATTTGAATATTGATGGGACCAACATGTTTGCAGATGCATGCGGCCAGATTCTCCTTCACAACACTGACAGCATCTTCCTTCAATCCCATGTTGATGATTACAAGCAAGCCCACAAAGCAGGTGATGAGATAGCCAGCAAGATAAATGATTTCTTTGGCGAGATGATAAGGAAGGAATATGAGCGCAAGAACTATCTCGAACTGCAGTTCGACAAAGCCTACAAGAGGTTCATCATGCCCATGGTCCGTGGCTCTGAAGTCGGAAGCAAGAAAAGATACGCAGGCCTACTGATTGACGCTGATGGTCATGAGAAAATGGATTTTGTCGGGTTAGAGTTTGTGAGAAGGGACTGGACAGAGCTTGCAAAGACTTTCCAGGCAGAGCTGCTCAACAGGATATTCCACAAAGAAGAAGTCGCTGACTACATAAAGCAGCTGGTGCAAGAAGTAAGAGAAGGCAAGCACGACAAATTGCTGGTCTACAAGAAAGCCGTACGAAAAGAGATAGATGATTACACCAAGACCACCCCGCCTCATGTCAAGGCAGCAAGATTGCTGGGCAAGGACTTGAGAAGTAACATAATAGAGTACTTGATGACCAAGGAAGGGCCTGAGCCCATCCAGAAACTGAAACACAAGATTGATTATGAGCACTACATTGATAAGCAGATAAAGCCCTTGGCAGATGCTGTGCTTGTTTTCTACAACCAAAGTTTCTACGACATAATCAAGGGAAGCTCTCAGAAGACGTTGTTTGGTTATTAGAAAAAGAAAATCTTTACGCTATTTTCTACGCTCTTCTTATGAATCCTGGCTCTGGCTCGATTATCATGTGGTCTGCTTTGAGCAGGGTCATTACTCTGTCTGCTTCTGACTCGCTCATCCCTTGTATCTGGGCTTCGATGAGGATGGCTTCCTTATGTACTTTCTTGTTCCTGTCAGTCACCATGTTATTAATGATGTCCATGAGTTTTATTTTGCTGTCTGTCTCGCTCTCGTCTGCTACGCTGCGCAGCATCATGTTCTGCCTGCGAATCAGGTCATCAAAGTCTGACTGGTCCATTGGGTTGTAGTCTTATTTTTGTAGTCTATGGCTGGTGGTGTGATATTATAAACTACTATTTCACCCCCTATACCTCCAGAAGGCATTTTTCACTATAAATATTTTTCGCTATTAATATAGCTTTATGTGGTATGGGTTTGGTAAAATTTAAAAACAATAAATTTATCCGAAGTTACGGGGGATATTTTGGAATTCATAACTTTGGATGAGAAAAAGAATTCTAGAGTGTACAATTTCTTTCAGATAGACGAGAATACAGGGATTTTTATACACGAGCAATTGGAGAACCTGAATGGAAAGATATTCATGCGCGCTAGGCGTCGTTCTTTGCAAATTTGATTTTCACAGGTATTTTGAACTTCCGGACTTTCTCGCTGACAACCTTGAGAGTACTTGAGTTTTCCTCAGTCGAGTCATTAAGCACCAATTCCCTGGGCTTGTTCATGATTTCCTCTTCCCTGTACTGCTCCATTAGTTTGATGATATGGTCAAGCTCTTTGATGGCCCCATAGATCTGGTGTTGCTTTTCCAGTTCTAAGAAATCCTTCTTGTTTTTCAAAGTATAAATCAGGTTCTCTTTCCTGTTCTCAAGCTCTTTTCGAATCTCCCACATGTTCCTTCACTCCCTGATTGTTTTTTTCTGCTCTTTTATCTTGTTCAAAAAATACTCTAAACAGTCAAATGCGCAAAAGCTGGCTTTTTTCCTGAGTCCCTCAGGTCCAAATATCAAAGTCAGATTGTCCTGCCCTATTGATGTCTGGCACACAGGGCAGACCTTGTTGAAATCAATCTCTTTTTTCTCTTGGAGTTTTTTGTTTATTAATCTTTCCATGTTGCCAGCTTCCAAGTCTCTCTTTATCAGGCTCAAGTCAGCTTCATCAAGCTCATCTATCAATTTTGCCAGCCTATTCATCCACACCCATCTCTTCTCTTTTTCTAATCTTTTCTATCTCAGATTTTCTCTTTTAGTTCTTTCAGATATTCTTTCTTATCAATAAGTTCCTTGCTGTTCTTCACAAGGTTGATGAAGTAATCTTCTTTTTTCTCTAGCCCTTCTTCTAGCTCTTTTTTATTGTGGCTCCAGCTTATAATCTTTTTGGTTTTGCCATCCAGGCCGTTCACAGGGAAGTTGCTGTATTTTTCCCTGAAATCATGCAGGTTTTGCTCTGTAATTATGAAAAGCTCTATCTCTTTTTCGCTTGACTGGAGAAAGGCTATGCTATCTGCTTTCTTCAGGATCTCTGATTCGCATACAAACTTCACAATAGGATAATGGTCTTCTTCCTTTAGGGTAAAGTAAGCATTAAGAACGAACTTGGGGAACAGGTCTGTTTCCCGCAGCTTAATGACGCTCTTTTCTGCCATGCCATGCCTTAGGAAGCTGAAAGCAAAGATTTCCTGGTTCAAGGTATAGGGTGTTTTTGGCTTTCCAGGCTTTCCAGGCTTCTGCTTTTCCTGGTCTTGCTTTGCCTTTCGAACTAGGTCATAGGCTTCAAGGATTGCTAGCTGCTGGGTGGCATTGGCGGTGCTTTGATTGGTCCTCTTGGCTATCTCAGCTGCGGACTTGTCTGCCTTTGCCAGCTCCTTGAGTATGCTCCATCTGCTCTTGGTAAATAGGTCTTCGAACTCCATTGATGAGCTCATTCTCTCTGGGCTATATAAACTTTTCTAATATTAAATTAATAAATAACTTAATTAATTTCAAACTAATTATTTGGTCTGATTTATGAATAGATTTATAAAGAACAAATTTCATCAATAAATAAAGAGCAAAATAATAATGCGGGGTGTGGCGAATAATTCAAATAATCTTATGTTAGTTCTGATAAAAAACAAATGAAAGGCTAAAATAAAAATAAAACTAAAAAAGAA
>JBGOZE010000056.1:0-7487 GCA_041479965.1 Candidatus Nanoarchaeia archaeon
AAAGATTTGAAAAAATAGCGGAATGCTTTTTGAGAAATTAATATTTCTAAAAGCTCAACTTCCTGTTTCTCGTAAACTCTTTAGCCCCAGCCACATCTTCAAGCGCAGTAAGGTCTATTACTCCGCCGTAATATGGCTCTACAATCATCTTTATCTTTAGTTTGTCAATGCCATACTGCACAGCTGGCTGTATCTCATATTCTTTTTTGCCAGGATGCCTCTCAACAGGCTCAATCTTGGTGCAGCACTCAAAGATTCTCTTGTCAAAAGCAAATAGTCCCATGTTTATCAGGATTTTTCCTTTTGGGTCAGGATAGTTGTCCTGGGTTTCTCCAGGCCTCTCGATTATCTTGAGAAGCTCGTACTTATTATTGACTTGCATCACTGCGCACTGGTGCACCTTCTCTTTCCTGAGATTAGACATCTTAGGATTCTCAAGGGCATCCCTGTCAAAGCCAATTGCTCCCCACTCACTCTTTATCCTGACAATTAATTTGATGGCTTCCAAAGGATACACATCATCGTACCACATGGTGATGAAGGGCTCGTCGCCAACAGCTTCCTTGGCAGAATAAACTGCATTGGCAGTTCCTAGTTGCTCTTTCTGCACAGCATAATCAACCTTCACCTTGCCAATCTTGCTGCCATAGTGCTCTCTTATCATTGGCCCGCCTATGTTGTTGACAACAAAAACAATCCTTTTGATGCCAGCATCAATAAGGCTTTGCAGCGTGGAATCAAACATGGGCCTTCCATCAAGCCCAAGAATCATGCCTTTAAGCCCTTTCTTCACAATCTCTTTTTCCTTCTCTGCAAGGCTCTTGTCTTCTGCTGCCTTCTGCATCCTAGAGCCAAGGCCTGCTGCGAGAACAACTGCTTGTTTTATCATCTTGATTGAAAGATTTCCGAGGATTTTAAAAATTTTATGAATTCCTTTCCGCAACTTTTATAAAAAACCAAGATTTCTATCAATTCATGACAGATTTAATCGCGTGCTTGGGAACAGGCAAAGGGACATGGACAGGAGTGTTGAAGCTTGCCAACAGGCAGGAGTTCGAGAGAGTATTCCTGGTGGCCAGCCCTTGGACCAAGGAAACCTTGAAGATGAACAAGAACAACATCAGTTTTGTCATGATCAATTCTGACGACAAGACCAGCGCGATAAGAGATTCAATAATCAAGCAGTTGGAAGGCAAGGTCAAGGACTTTGAGGTGGCTGTCAACATTGACTCTGGAACAGGCAAGGAGCACACAGCATTGGTCACTGCGCTTATCAAGCTCGGGCTTGCTCTCAGGTTTGTTGTCTGCGAAGGCGACAGCATGGAAGAGGTTTCCACTAACATCTCCTATGGTGGCGAATGAGTTTCTTTTAGGTATTAATTTTTCTCAGGGTAAAATATATAAGCAAGCTGTCCTATCCCTATTAGAACAATAGACGATATTAAAATCAGGGGTGATTTGAATGGATTTTGGAAGTATTACAGGATTGGCAACAGGCACGTTGCCCGCGGGTTTTGACCCTGCTATTTTCAACCCGGCTTGGATAGGGATATTTATGGCTTTCTTAGCAGTATTCGTAGTGATAGCAATCGTAATCTATGTTTATTCTGCGTTCGCATGGATGACCATTGCTAAGAAGCTGAACTATAAGAACAGCTGGCTGGCTTGGATTCCTTTTGCGAATTTTGCCATGATCCTTCAGCTAGGAGGATTTGCCTGGGGGTTGATATTCCTAATGTTGATTCCAATCTTAGGATGGATAGCATTGGCTGTGCTGGGAATCATTGCGACATGGAGGATATTTGAGAAGAGAAAATACCCTGGCGCCTTGAGCCTCATCACCTTAGGTTCAATGATTCCTTGGATAGGGATCATTGCAGGGATAGGCAATCTGATAGTGTTGGGCCTTGTTGCATGGAGTGACAAGAAGTAAATTAATATTTTTTTTTATTTTTTTAGATTTAGTTGGGCGAGGTGATTTTTTTGGATTTACTGACATTTTTTAGCCTGGGGCTTTTGCTTTCCCTGCTTATAGTGTTCGCCATAGGGTTGCTAATGATCTTCTCAAAGAATTTTGAAAGTAAGAAAAAGAAAATTTATGCAATAGTCCTATTGGTCATATCAATATTTAATTTCGTATTTTTCAATGTTTTCTTAAGTCCCAGTTTCACATATGAGCTTATGGTTGTAATCATGCTCACCCTGTTTTTTCTCATCCCTTTCATAGAGGGGCTGACTATGCTGGTGGCAAAAGAGATAAGTAAAGGTTTGAGAACAGCCTTTGGAATTTGGCTAGTGTTGATGGCAGTTTTATGGGTGGTTGTGTTGTCTACTTCAGCAAGTCTGTAAAAGAATTCAGAATTTCTCCCAGTGCAGCACATCCTTTAGAGCTCTCTTTCTGGGAGGATTGACAGATTTCTCATAGTATCCTAGTGAAAGGATGCTTACCACCTTATAGCCTTCAGGGACTCCCAAGATTTCCATTATGTCCCGGCAGTAAGACTTATTGTTTCATGCTACCCAGCAGCTGCCTATGCCTAGGCTCTCTGCAGCCACTAGTATGTTCTCTGTTGCTGCGCAACCATCCTCAAGATAGTAGTCAGATTCTTTGCACAGCACAATAATGCAGGCTGCAGCGTTCTTTATGAACTTGCCGTAGGTTGCGATGTCGCTGATTTTCCTGAGCATGGTTTTGTCAGTCACCACTAAGAACTCCCAGGGCTGGATGTTGACAGCGCTTGGCGCAAGCCTTGCGCAGTCGATTATCTCTTCAAGAATCTCCTTTTCTATTGGTTTGGCAAGATAGGCTCGATGGCTTCTTCTTTTCTTTATTGAGCTGATGGTATCATTCATGATTCCACTTTCCTAATTCATTACGCCTAGAAGATGATACATCAGCCTGTCTGCTACTTTGACCATGTCAGTGTAGCTCTTGGATTCAAGCATAACGCAATTGCCTTGAGAATAGGCTATATTCTTGTCGCTCAGAGTCAGCCATATAACCATTATCTTTGCATTGGCATTATTGCAGGTCACGATGGGCGTGGCTGTCTCAGTGCTTGCATTGCTCGGAGCCTTGATGAAAGCAGCATGCGTAGGCACCTTGAGCAGCCCTGATGGGCCTATTATCTTGGCAATCTCGACGCCAGCGATGACTATGGTGTTATTGTCAGAGTCAGGGTCAAGGGTTATGAAGATGCTTCCATTATTGTCCCTTATCGCGAAGAACTTATTCCTGAGGTTAGTCTCAACAGCGATGTCCTCTAGCTCGCGTGGGTGATAATAGAATGGCACCCAGTAGGGCTGGGCTCCTCTCTGGAGCATGGTGTACCAGAAGCCGTCATCCTGCTGGATGAATTCGAAATTGTTGTATTTGTCCTTCTCAAACTGTATTTGTTTAAGATATTTTGGGATTAAGACAATTCCCAGGAATATTAGCAATAGCGCAGCAGCGAAGATGATGAAATAGAGAGTCTGATGCTTTGGCTTCACAGCCTCTTCTTTCTTGTCATCCTTAACTTCCTGTTTTTCCGCTTTAGTTGGCTCAGGCTCTTGTCCTGCCTCTATCTCCTTATTTCTTTTCTCTTTCATACTCCCTTCTTTATGAGATGCTTTAGATGATTTCTTGGTCTTTCTTGTCATTGATCACACCGAAATATGAGTAGAGAAGCCTGTCTCTCAGCCTCAAGAGCTCAGTCCCTCGGGCATTCAGGTAGATGCAGTTGTCATTATCAACAATGCTGGTATTGTCTGAGATGTTGAGCACTATGACGGGCGTCTTGAGGGTTGCGTTGGAACAGTCAAGGATGTTGAGGTCAGGGTATTGCTCTGAAAAGTTGAGCACTCCGCTATAGGCAAGCTTCTCCAAGTACTGGGAAAGGTCAAACCTAACTATCTCCATGACGTTCAGGTTGGCAGTCTCCTTTGGATTGAAAGTTATCATGATAAAATATGATTCTTTGAGCTTGTTAGTCACGCTGTTTGAAAGGTTGATGTAGTCAGTTTGCTGAGGTGGAAAATAGAAAGCCATCTGTTTGCCGTTTATCTTGGTGTAGAATTGGTTGTTCTTGTATTCAAAATTATATTTGCCATAGCTGGTTGTGTCTCCGCTAGTGAAAGAGCCCAGTAAGACTCCGAAGGCTGACAATACCATCAGTAAGGATAGGATTACACTTATCCAGACCTGCTTTTTCTTCTCAGATTGCCTCTCACGCTTGCCCATGGAATGTAAGGATAAGAAAAGGGTTTAAAAAGATTACTGTAAGCTCCAAATGCAAATCATATTATAAAAGCCAGCCAGGCTGCGAATGGCATTGTTTTCCGCAATATTTTCACGTCACAAAAATTCGTCGACTTTCAAAGATAGACGAATTTTTGGGACTCAAAAGCCAGAAAGCCTCGTATTTTAACGGCTTCTGGCTTTTGTTGTAAGAATAGCAAACATTTATAAACCAGTCGCGTTTCATGGGCGCTATAGCACATGAGAAGTGTTTCTTTTAGGAGGAACTTTTCTTTTTGTGTTATATAGAAGAATGGAGGAATAGTAGAATGGAAGATTTCCAAAGTGATGGCCATGAAGGTGGCAGAAGGGGCGGCGGCGGCTTCAGAGGAGGCGGCGGTGGCGGAGGCTTCAGGAGAAGTTTCGGTGGCCCTAGAGAGATGCACAAGACAACCTGCTCAGATTGCGGGCAAGAGTGCGAAGTTCCCTTCAAGCCAATAGAAGGAAAACCTGTCTATTGCAGGGACTGCTTCATGAAAAGAAAGCCGAGATAAGAGTATTAGACTATTAAACGAGTCTGATAGAAATTATTTATTTTTTTTTATATATTCCAAACCTGATTCTCAGTTATTGTATAGCATTCTTTATAGAAAGCAAAAACTTTAAGAAAGCATAAATCCCTCTTTCCCTCTAATATGCTCACAGACAAAGAACTCAAGGCAAGATTCAAGAAAGTGGCTAGCGCTGAGCCTGATAAGTATTATGCTACTCGCATCCTGAAATCAGAAGGCTTCATGAGAAAACAGTGCGCGTGCGGAACCTATTTCTGGACCACGCACAAGGAACAGGCCACCTGTGGAGACCCTGCCTGCACAGGAGGAGTGGACATCTTCAGAGGATCTCCTGTGAAGAAGAAGCTCAGCTTCCCCGATGTATGGCTAGGCTTCAAGAGGTTCTTTGAGAAAAGAGACTACAAGGCAATCAATCGCTACCCGGTGATCTCGCGCTGGAACCCCACTACTGAGTTCACCAATGCTTCAATTGCAGCTTTCCAGCCTTATGTTATAAGCGGAGAATCTCCTCCGCCTGCAAAGAAACTCGTAATACCCCAGTTTTGTCTTAGATTCGGGGATGTTGATAATGTTGGAATCACTGGAAGCCATTGCACAGGCTTTGTCATGATAGGCCAGCATGTCTTTGTGAAACCAGAAGAATGGAATCAGGAGCAGCTTTTCCAGGATATATATGATTACATAACCAAGGAAGTCGGTGTGCCAAAAGGAGAGCTTACTTTGCATGAGGAGTCGTGGGCTGGAGGAGGCAACTATGGGCCTTGCATGGAATTCTTCAGCAGAGGAGTTGAGCTGTTCAACCAGGTCTACATGATGTTCGAGCACCATGATTCTGGCGACAAAGAACTACAAATAAAAGTCCTTGACATGGGATTAGGCATGGAGCGCGTCGCTTGGTTTAGCCAGGGTGCCCTCACCATCTATGACGCTGCTTTCCCTACAGTCATCTCCAGGCTAAAGAAAAAACTGAATGTGGCTTTTGACGAGGAGCTTTACAGGAAATTCGCTCCCTCAGCAGCCAAGCTCAACATTGATGAGGCAGACGATGTTGACAAGCAATGGCAGGAAGTTGCAGCCAAGGTCGGCGGTGGCATCAGTGTGGAAGAGCTCAAGAACAAGATAATGCCCATGACTGCCCTTTACTCAATAGCAGAGCATAGCAGAGCCTTGCTTTTCGCGATTATTGACGGAGGATTGCCTTCGAATGTTGGTGGCTATTATAATCTTAGAGTGATTTTCAGGAGAGCAATGGATTTCATCGAGAAATACAAGTGGGATGCCTCTTTGCCAGAGATTTGCGAGTGGCACGCAGAATACCTGAAGCCAATCTATCCTGAGCTCATGAAAGGGCTTGCTGATGTCAAGAAGATACTCGAGGTCGAGAAGCATAAGTATTATCAGAGCAAGAGAAAAGGCCAGCAATTGGTTGAGCAGCTCCTGAAGAGCAAGAAGGAATTGACAACTGACAAGCTCATCGAGCTCTATGACAGCCAGGGCATCAGCCCAGAGCAGGTGAGAGAAGAGGCAGCCAAGCTCAACATCCAACTCGAGATTCCAGAGAACTTCTTTTCACTCGTAGCCCAGAGGCATGAGCAGCAAGAGCAGAGTACTCAGACCAAGAAAGAGATAGTTCTTGACCTAAAGGATGTTGCTGCGACAGAAGCGCTTTACTTTGACAGCTATGATTACATTGATTTCGAAGCCAAGGTGCTCAAGATTATAGACGACAGATACGTTGTCCTTGACAGGACAGCATTCTATCCGACCAGCGGAGGCCAGCTCCATGACAAAGGTAGGATCAATAAGACAGAGGTAATGGACATCTTCAAACAGGGTAACGTGATAGTCCATGTCATGAAGTACAAGCCTGATTTTGAAGAAGGAGACAGAGTCGCTGGCAAGATTGATTTTGACACTAGGCTCCAGCTAGCCCAGCACCATACTGCTGCGCACATCATCAACGGCGTTGCGAGGAGAGTGCTAGGCAACCACGTATGGCAAGCAGGAGCTTCCAAGGGCCTTGAGAAAGCAAGGCTTGACATCACGCACTATGATTCGCTCACAGACCAGGAAGTTGCCAAGATTGAGGCCTTGGCCAATGAGGTCATCAAGAACAACATTCCTATTTACAAGAGCTTCATGGACAGGAATGTCGCAGAAGCAAAATACGGCTTTGTGCTCTACCAAGGAGGAGCAGTGCCAGGAAGGCAGATAAGAGTAGTAGCAATATCAGGATTGGATGTCGAGGCTTGCGGAGGCACGCACCTCGACCTGACAGGAGAAGTCAATCAGATAAAGATACTCAAGACTAGCAAGGTGCAGGATGGCATAGTGAGGATTGAGTTCACAGCAGGCAATGCTGCCCTGAGGACTGTGAGTGCAGAAAAAGGAATCCTTGACGAAGCAGCCAGGATGCTCGGAGTTGATGTGGACCAATTGCCAGGAAGAGTCGAGGAATTGTTTGAGAAATGGAAGAAAGCGAGAAAATCATCTCAGAAAGGCAAGAAGCTTGAGCCCAAAGAGCTTGAGGAGCTGAAGCTCACCAGCACCATCGCGTACAAGGGAGGAGACATCCTGGTCAAGCTAGCAGACATCCTCCAGACCCAGCCAGAGCACGTGAACAACACCATCAAGAGATTCCTGAAAGAGCTTGAAGATAACAGGAAGAAGCTGAAATAAATATTGAATCGAAAGAT
>JBGOZE010000057.1:0-7349 GCA_041479965.1 Candidatus Nanoarchaeia archaeon
AACATAACCTTGCCCTTTAAGATATTCTTTGTCATAAAAATCTAGTTTTTTCCCAAAGAATAATCCCTTGTCTGAGTCAAGTATGATGTGTATGTCCATTTTTTGACTTTCAAAATCAAATCCTTTTTTGCTCATAAAAAAAGCCTCCTAAAAAATTATTTTCTAGAAGTGGTCAGCGAATTTCTGAAGCATCAATGCTTCCAGCTGCTTTATCCGGTCATCAGTGTCTTTTCTCTGGCATGCTAGCTGTTCTTGTAGTATTGCAACTTTTTGTTGTTCTTTTTGCAGCATTTGTTGGATTTCTGCTTTTGTGGTGTCCACAAGCATGTCTTCATCAGTAATGGTGTCTTTCATTCCCATGAATTCGCTGTAGTAGTGGATCATTTCTGCGCTTTTCCATCCGTAGCGGTATTTCATTTGGTTTTCTGATTGGTATATTGGGAGGTAGTGGCATACGCTGTTGTGTCTGAAGTCGTAGAGGCTTACTCCTTGTTTTATGAATGTTTTTCTGCTTGATGCTTTGTATTCTTGGCCTATTTTTAGTGCCTTATAGGCCATTCTAGCCACTACTCTGTGCGTTGGCACATATCCCGTAGGAAATAGGAAGTCTTGTCCTTTTTTGTTATATATTTCCATGTATTGTTTGATAATATCAGAACAAATCATTAGCTTGATCTTTCTGCCAAAGGTCTTTGATGTTTCTGCTCTAACATTCAAGAACAAATACTGAGAGTTTGGTACTGGCGTTATGTCCATTGCTCGCACATTCATCAGTTCTTTAGGGGCTCTTATTCCGCTGTCAAAGAGAAAGTAAACTAAAGCCTTGTAATAAAATGATGGAGCTACTGATGCCATTTTCTCAACATCTTGTAATGTGAAATAGCTCCATTTAGGTTTTCTATCTGCACTCGTGTCTAAGTTTTCAGTTATGTTCTGAAAAATAATGCCTTCTTGCTTTTTGGTTCTCATGAGCCATTTCCAGAAGGCCATAAAAGCCTTAGCATAGCTAGAAACACAGAGATGTGGCCTACCAAACTTATTCGGTAATGTGCCGTCTCTCATTGCGTTGAAAGTTGTTAGAACGTCATTTTCAGTCAAATCAAACAAGCCCTTCTTGCACCTAGTTTCCATGATCCTGATAATATTGTTTAATCTCATGCGAGAATTTGTTAGGTGGTTATAGCTTCTTCTACCTCTTCCTGTACCTTTAGCAAGGTTTCTGCCATTATGTAAATCAAGAATGTATTTTGTTATTGATTCGCTGGCTTTTGGAGAAATCTCCTTAAATGAATGAAGATCAATGTTCTGGCTTTCAAAACCAATTCGGCGAAGCCAAGCTTCGTGATGTGCTTTGACATTGCAGGGGTCAATCTCGATCTCGCCGTATTTGTTAATGATTCTGCCGGTCATATACTCCCTAATGTGTCCCATGATTTATAAATCGTGTCATGAAATGGTGTCACGTTATGGTCGACAAACAAGAAAAGCTGCGAGTCACTAATTAGTGGACAATTTTGCAACTGTCCCCTAAAAAGTGACCGCAACCACTCATGGACTCTGCGGGAATTGCGTCAAACGAAGGTCGATGCAACTCAAAAACCCCGTTTTTTGTTGTCGCACCCGCGGCCCCTTCCATGCCGAGGAAGTGCTCTACTACTGAGCTAAGAGCCCATTAATTCCTGGTTATTCGTGAAGGATTTATATAGATTGCTATCAGCGCAAAATATTTTTTCAGGATAGATTTAAAAGCCAGGATTTATTCCCATTACAGAATGGTGAAAGGACTGCTTATCAAGGGCAACAGAAAGCTTGGTAGCGAAGCCTATCTGTTCAATCTCCCGCCAGTAAAAACTTGCACTCCCACAAGTTGGTGCCTGGAAGGAAGGAATGGCAAGCCATCCTGCTATGCAATGAGAGGCTATTACACTTTTCCCAATGTGTCCAAAGCCCTTAACAACAAGCTTGCGCTTTCTCAGCGCGATGATTTTGTCGAGGGGATGAGCGAGGAAATCAACAGGAAAAAGGTTGTGTTCTTCAGGTTTCACGTCTCAGGTGACTTTTACAGCGAGGAATACGCACTCAAGGTGATGGAAATAGTGAAGAACTGCCCAAACACACTATTCAGGACTACAACCAGGAGAAGGGACTTGGCTAGTGTTGTGAAAGAACTGAATGTCCTGCCAAATTTTATCGTGCGCGAAAGCCTTGACCATGAACGACCTTTGCCAGTCCTGGGCTTGCCCTTTGCAGCTATCAACACACTTCCCATAGTCAAAAGGACTTCTTCCTACAAATGCTTGGACGACTGCATGAAATGCGACTATTACTGCTGGCAGTACAGGGTTAACATGCACTTTCCCGAAGTCTGAATAATATAAAGCATTAATTATATAAACTTCTATCCTTCCTCTTCATTTCATGGACATTGACTCATCAATTGAGGCTTATGCATTGCAGAATGCTGCGAAGTATAATGGCAAGGCTAATCCTGGCGCCGTGATAGGTCACATGATTTCTGCTTTTCCTGAAGTTAAGTCTGACATGAAAGCCTTGGCTAAGAAGGTCAATGACAAGATTAAGGAGATCAACAAGCTTAGAGTTGACAAGCAGCAGAAGATTCTTGAGGAGAAGTATCCTGAGATGCTGGTTGAGAAGGAGAAGGAAGAGCATGACATATTTGCTTTCCTTGGCATAAAAGAAGGTGATAGGATAAAGACAGGTTTTCCTCCTGGTCCTGAGAAATATCCTCATATTGGCCATGGTAAGGCTTTGCTGCTCAACTACCTCTTGGCTAAGAAGTACAATGGCAAGTTCGTTTTTAGGTTTGAAGACACTAATCCTGAGCTTGTCAAGAAAGAATTCTATGATATCATGATTGAGAACTTCAAATGGCTAGGAGTTGAATGGGACGAATTGCAGTATGCTTCTGATAACATGGAATTATTCTACAAGTTCGCAGAGAAAGTCATCAAATCAGGAGACGCTTACATGTGCTTTTGCCCTGTGGACTTGTCAAGGGAGAACAGGAACAAAGGAATAGCCTGCAAGTGCAGGGACAAAAATCCAGAACAGAACCTGGCTGACTGGAAAAAACTTGCAAGCATGAAAGAAGGAGAAGCTGTTCTGAGATTGAAGATTGATTTGCAGCATAAGAACAGCACCATGAGAGACCCGACGATTTTCAGGGTTATAGATGCTCCTCATGCAAGACTTGGAACCAAGTACAGGGTTTGGCCTAACTATGATTTCCAGAACGCAATAATGGACGGCTACTATGGCTTAACTCACAGGCTTAGGAGCAAGGAGTTTGAGCTTCGCTCAGAACTGCAAAGATACATCCAGAAAATATTAGGAATAAATGTGACTTTCACCTATGAGTTCGCAAGGTTCAACATGATAGGAGTGCCTAACAGCGGCAGAGTGATAAGGGAGATGATAGCCAAGAAAGAGCTCATAGGCTGGGACGACCCTTCACTGACGACAATAGTTGCTCTCAGGAGGAGAGGATTCCTTCCAGAAGCTATCAAGGAATTCCTTTTGAGCACAGGCATAACCAAGTCAGAATCAACCATGACCTGGGACGACCTGATAGTCCATAATAGGAGGCTTCTTGATGAGAATGCTAACAGGCACTTCTTTATTGCAGACCCAAAAAAGATAGTCATAAAGAATGCTCCTGAGCAGGAGATAGAGCTTGACCTGCACCCTAAGCTCAGGCACGGAGGAAGGAAATTCAAGACAAAGGACGAGTTCTACATGGCAGAAAAAGATTATGAAGACCTGAAAAAAGGAGAGCTCTACCGATTAATGGACTGCCTCAACTTCTCCAAGAAAGGCAAGGAATTTGCTTTTGACAGCCTCGAGTATCAGAATTACAAGGACAAAGGCAAGAGGATAATGCACTTCCTGCCAGTGCAGAACGACTTGGTCAAGGTAGAAGTCATGATGCCTGACAAGAAGATAGTCAAAGGATTAGGAGAGCCATTGATGGCAAAGCTCAAAGAAGGAGACATCATCCAGGCAGAAAGGTTTGGCTTCATGAAGCTTGACAAGAAAGAGAAAGACAAGCTTTGCTTCTGGTATACTCACCAATAGGCAACTTTTATCTCAATTTTCTAGAAATAATGGAAAAGCAATTTCCCTCTCAAGTGGTCCATGCTGTGCTGGATGTACAGTGCTGGTTGGCCTGAAAAGCTTTCTCGCTGGTAAGCTCCATCTTTGCCCTGGTATTCAAGAACTATTTCTTTTCTCCTTACCTTGGGAAGAGGTATTCCTGAGAGATTCACGCATTTCTCTAGCGAGATGCAATAGCCTTTCTTTTCAACAATCCTGGGATTGATAAGAATTTTCTCAGCATCATTGACTTTTGCCAGTATGAGCTGGTAGGGCTCTCCGAGCTGTGGTGCTGTGATGCTCTCTCTATTGTGGAGATGCATGGTGAATGACATGGTCCTGAGAAGCTCATCAAGATTAGAGAAATCATCTACCTTCACGCACGGTCTTCTCAAAAACTCTGATTTTGGGCTCTGCAAAAAATACAATGACATTGGATTTCACCAGCCTTGAACATTCTAGTTAATAAATATTTCTATTTTTTAACAACTGCAGAAAGGTTACATTATTCATTTGATTCATTATCCTGATACGAAAAAAAGATAAATTTATATACCTGATGCATCACAGTTGCTGATAGCAATTTTTCAAGAAAACAATTCGCGGGGTGGTTTTTATGTCAGAGATGCTAATAATTAAGGCTAAGATCCGTGAGGCTTGCGGCGAGATGAGCGTGGCCACTGACTTCATCGATGCTTTGAACGAGAAGGCCAATGATATTGTCAAGAAAGCCATCTGGCGCGCCAAGGAGAACGGAAGACGCACAGTCATGGGTAAGGATGTGTAAATTAAAAGAAGATTTGATTCTCTGACTAAGACGATTTCATAATAGTTTTCTTCTTGTCCTTCACTGCTAGCTTGAGCCTTGATATCTGCACTTGCAGTGGAGTGATGTCTTGCTTGATTGTGCCCTTGCCTTTGAGGGTTATCAAGTCCTCGTCAAGCATTATGAGCTCTGCCTCTAGATAGTTCAGCTCTTTTATCCTGTTCTGCTGAGTATACACATAGGATTTTGCTAAGAAATCTCTGACAGCATTGGGAAAGATCATCTTCTACCAAAAAGGGTCCTGTATTTCCTGTCCTGTTGCCCTGTGGTCAATGGCTTGATATCATCAGGCGGAGGAGGAGGCAATGGGCTGTCTCTTGTCCCTGGGAACGCTGTTATGGGCTGGAAAGGCTGGCCAGGTGGCGGCGGTATCTGTGACGCGAAATCATCTTTGAAAGGGTCATCTGGGAATGGTTGTGGAGGATAAGGACTGGTTCTCATCTGGCTGCCAGGCATCACCACTGGAATCCTAGGCCCTCGGATTATGTCTGATGGGCTGGGTCCGCTCCTCATATCCTTTATTATGTCTGCGACTGCTATCAATCCCTGGGCTATGTCTTCATTCTGCTGCTTGATAGTCTTGATGTCATCCACAGGATTCCTGCCAGAGTACTCTTTCTGCAGGTCTTCTCCTGCTTTTGAGAATATATCTATGAGCCAACGGATGTTGCTGTTAAGGTTGTTTATAGCGTCAAGAAGGCTTTCTCCTTCTTTCATGTTACCCAAGGGATTCTTCTTGAGGCGCTCAATCTCTTTTCTCAATTCCTCAAGCTCTTGCCTGGGAAGAAGCTCGTACTCATCATCCTCTGCCAAAGAATCTGCACCTCTTTTTATTCCTCTTTTTAGCTAATACAGGATAATCTGATTATAAACATATATAAACTTTTCTTTTTTGGGAAGAAAAAATAGCATAAAAGAAAAAACAGAAAAAATATTTTCAGTAATCAGGCATCTCGCCAGCTCCTGGAGGCATCTTGGGCATCTTGCTCTGGTCAACCCCTCCTCCTGCTATCACGTCATCGATCCTGAGGATCATGACTGCGACTTCTGCAGCAGAGCTGACTGCTTGCGTCTTGATCTTGAGTGGCTCGACTATGCCTTGCTTCCAGGCATCTATGACTTTGCCTGTGAACACATTGATGCCTGCCCATTTCTGCTTCTTGTCATGGGCTGCTCTTAATTCTGCAAGCACGTCAATAGGGTCTAATCCTGCGTTCTCTGCAAGAGTCCTAGGAATTATCTCCATTGCCTCTGCAAAGGCCTTGACAGCAAGCTGCTCTCTTCCGCTCATGGTCTCTGAGAACTTGAGCAGGTTCCTGCTGAGCTCTATCTCTGGAGCTCCTGCTCCTGCAACTACCTTGTTGTTCTTGAGCGCCGCTATTATGTCTCCGACTGCATCTTCAACTGCTCTCTTGACCTCGTCCACAACGTGCTCTGTGCTTCCCCTGACTAGCATGGTGACTGCTTTTGGGTTCTTGCACTCCATGACATAGGTCATTGACTCGTCTCCGACCTTGACTTCCTCGACAACTCCTGCTTTTCCCAGGTCTTTAGATGATAAATCATTAAGATCAGTTATTATGATGGCTCCTGTGGCTTTGGCAAGCTTCTCAAGGTCTGTCTTGCTCACTCTCCTGATAGCGTAGATGCCTTTCTTTGCCAGGAAGTGCTGGGCCATGTCATCAATTCCTTTCTGGCACACCAGAACATTGGCTCCTGAGCCTGCGACTTTGTCTACCATCTTCCTGAGCATTGCTTCTTCCATGTCCAGGAAGGCTTGCATCTTCTCAGGGTCAGATATGCTTATCCTGGCCTCTATCTCGGTGTTCTTCACCTCAATGGCAGAATCAATTAGAGCAATCTTGGCATCCTCGACTTTTCTAGGCATGCTTGAGTGCACTCTTTCCTTGTCAAGAACAATCCCTTCAATGAGTTTGCTTTCCTCTACTCCTGCCCCGGCTTTCTTCTCTATCTTCACATCAGCCCTTTCCAGTGTCACTCCTTCCTTGGTCTTGGTGGCTATTCTCTTGACTGCCTTGACTACCAATTGGGCGAGCAATTCCTTTGAAGACTCTGCTCCTTTGCCTGTCATGGCTGTGATTGCGATGCTGTGCAATAGTTCAGTATCTGCTTCAGTCACGTTCTCTGCGATGCTATTGAGGATTTCCTTGGCTTTCTCTGCAGCCAGCCTGTAGCCTTTGGATATTACTGTAGGATGGATATTCTGCTCGAGCAAGTCCTCTGCTTTTTTCAAGAGCTCTCCTGCGAGCACAACCGCAGTGGTGGTGCCATCTCCAACTTCCTCTTCCTGGGTCTTGGCTATCTCCACCAGCATCTTAGCGCTGGGATGCTCGATGTTCATCTCTTCAAGGATAGTCACTCCATCATTGGTGACTATGATGTCTCCCAT
>JBGOZE010000058.1:0-6866 GCA_041479965.1 Candidatus Nanoarchaeia archaeon
ACTATCAAAATGAAGGTTTTACTTAAATTTTTCATCTAACCAGAATTATTTTTTTAGGTTTATTTAAAACTTTCTAAATCAGCTCTACAGAAAATAAACTGAAGATGATGATTTTAATCTTTTTTCTCCTTCTCTTTATCTTTTTTCCTCTTGGGCACAAGCAGGTAGACCAGGATGGCCAGCACAACAAGCACGAGCACTCCGAATATTATCAGGAGCACCTGCGTGGTGAAGATGCCTTTCAGCACCTGGCCAATCGACTTCTTAGGAGGCTCAGGAGGCGGTGGAGGCGCTTTTATGGTTAACTCTCCTTCATAATACTTTTGCTTGTCTTTTTCAGCCACTTCAGGATCCTTGAAGAACAGGGTTATGTTCAAGAAATATTTGCCAATCTTGAGATTGGTCATATCAATGAATCCTGTGAGTTTCTCTGTCCCCCAGGCAGGTATGTCCCTCGAGACAGTCTCAACAGTGGTTATGGGAACAGGATTGGCAGAATCATTATGAACATTAACAATAGCCCTCACCTTCTCTATGGTCTGGCTCCAGATGCTGTCAGCAGTCACGAAGAATCCCTTGAAGCCTTCACCCACTTCAAGCTCCTTGGTGTAATCCAATAGATTGATATCCAGTCCGCCAAGCTTGAAAGGTGAAGTGGCATTGTTTATGCCCGCGTCATAGACTACATCTAAATCAGCTCTGTAATTGTCAGCCTTGTAATCCCCGGAATCCCAAGATGCTGTGAGATACTTCATTTCGTCAGGAGCAAGGTTTTTAAGAGTGTTGGTACTGATGGTTCCTATAAGCTTATCGGTACGGTCATAAATCTTTATAGTCCCCCTGACTTCATTCACAACATCAGTGCCTTTGTTCACAATCTCTGCCTGCATGGGCACAGGGTCTCCAGCAGCAACATTAGTGGCTTCAAAACGATTGATCTCAATGTACTTTCCAGGATATGGGACGAACAGCCACATTTGATGCTCAATCCTCACATTAACTCTGAACATTCCACCACTGCCTTCCTCAGGCACTTCAGTAGCGAAAATAGAAGTGTAATGCATGCCAGGTTTATCAACAGTAGGAGGCATCGTAAACTTATAATGAAGACATCCTACTTCGCGCACATCAAGAAGATTCCCTTGTATGTTAGTGAATTCGATCCTGTCTGCATATTCACCACTGGTTGAAATTCTCAGAATAGGCATGCTCTGGACAGTGTAGCATACATCCCGATCGTAAACAAAATTAGGCTCAAACTTTAGAACTACTCTGCTAGGTGATACTCCTAATCCCATCACTAGGGAAGAGCTTATGCCTATGATTAATATCGTAATAAAAAAATAAAGAAAAACTTTTTGATGCAAAACCATTTTTTATCCGCACAAGACACGCTTATGTTAGTGATTCTCCGCATGCGATGGTTATTCCTGCGCTTCTTGGTCCTGGTGCTAGGTCTGGTTCTATTGTTATGTTGTATTCTATTGTCATCATGCTTGTGTCTCTTCCTGTCAGCATTTTGGTGCAGATGGTTGAGTTTGTTGCGTTCACGTTCATCCATGTGTAATCTAGTGGGTTGAGGTTTAGGCATGCTGAGTCTGTTCCGTTTGCTGGGCTTGCTGTTGGTATTCCGCTTTTTACTGCGAATTGGAAGTCTTCTACTCCTACTCCTGTTTGTCCTGCTAGTAGTGTTGCTCCTGTTACGTTGCTTGTCATGTTGATTGTTAGGTTTACGTTTCCTGAGTTGTTGACTTGTAGTCCTGAGCATGCAGTTCCTGAGCTGCAATCGGTGAATGGTGAGTTGGCTTTGTCTGAGCTTAGGGTTGTGCTGCTTACTACCTGTCCTGCTGAGCCGAATGATACGTTAGAATCAACTGTGCACGCAGCATTAGAGGTTACTGATAGCTCGACCCTTCCGAGCGCCAATCCTGTGACTCCTTGCTGGTTGAGCTTGTTAAGGCTTATCATTGTTCCTCCAAGGCTAATTATTATAGCCGCGACTAGCAATAATGCCAGGCTTCGATTTGACATCTCCATTTTGATTCTCCTCCGTGGTTTTGCTTAGATTAATTTTTTTATTTTTTCTCCTATTCTGCTTTTGGAAGTATTGTGAACGCTACATAACCAGCGCCCTTAACAGGCTCTTCTTTTGGCAGCACCCTAAAGCTCACTTCTCCTCCAGAGCGCGTATTTTCGCCTACAGAATTCTGCTTCGTAGGTTCTACCTTTATCTTGCTCACAGAATCCCAGACAACTGCTGTTCCGAGAATCGAGATGATAACTGTTAGCACGACAAGCACTACAATTGTTTTGTTAGAAATATCTTCTGCCATTTCCACCTTCACCCGTTCATATTTTTTTTTGATTTCTACGAATATCAAATATTATGTATTTCAACCCTGATTTTATGAATGTTTTTGATTAAAGAATATATAAATCTTTCGTTGGCTACTCCTATCGCATGGTGAATACATAATCATATATTAGTCATAATAAGGTAATAACGCCTATTAGGCTTCGAATTCCGTCTTACTTTATCTCTACCTTGAATTCGTCGCCAGATTTCAGCTCAAACTCCTTTGCATTGATGGTGTGGACAATGTCTGCTGTCCATTCTTGGAGCTCAGAATCCTTCAGTTTGGAGAGAACAACAGGTGTCTTCACCAGGATGCTTGCCAGCTCTTGCTTCATGGACATCTTGTTAAGTGCCTTGTGCTTCCTGACCTCGCTGATGATATCCACAGCTAGCTCACCTGCTTTTTCTCCTGCATCATCCTTTGCCATGGCATCATGCTCAGGCCATTTGCTTATGTGGATGCTCTTAGCGCCCTCATTGTTCTTATCAGCATAGTATGCTTGGTAAAGCTCTTCTGTGATGTGAGGCATGATGGGAGCGAACAGCTTAAGCAAGCCCAGCAGAGTATTATATAGTGTAGCTTGAGCGCTCAGCCTTGCCTTTTCCCCTCCTTTTTCAGTATTATATATCCTGTGTTTGACTATCTCGAGATAATAGTCGCAGAAAGTGTGCCAGAAGAATTGCTCAGCAGCCCTCTTGCCCTCACCAGTGTTATACTCATCAAAATCATTAGTCACTTCCTTGAGAAGCGCGTTGAATTTGAGCAAAAGCCACCTGTCCATCACTTCCAACTCTTCAAACTTCAGCTTCCCCCCAGCTTTCTTGTCATAGCCAGCCAGATGGCCAAAGCAGAACTTAGAGGCATTCCAAAGCTTAGTTAAGAACCTGTTGCCAGTTATCAAGTCTTTCTCCTGGAATGGCAGGTCTTCTCCCCAGTTGGCAGTTCCTACCCAGTAGCGCACAACATCAATATTATATTTAGAGAGCAAATCCTCTGTCCAGACCACGTTGCCCTTTGATTTGTGCATTCCCTTGCCCTTGGAGTCAAGCACATAGGTGCCTATGGCAATGTCTTTCCAAGGAATGCTCCTGAAGTGCAAATATGCTTTAAGGATAGTATAGAACGCCCAGGTCCTGATGATGTCGTGAGATTGCGGCCTCAGGCTCACAGGGAACATCTTCTTGAAATTCTCAGGCTTCTCAAGCCAGCGCACAGCAATCTCAGGGCTCATGCTGCTAGTCATCCAGGTATCAAAAACATCTTCTTCTGGCACGAACTTTTCAGAGCCGCACTCGCAGCTTTTCTTGGGCTTATCAATAGTTGGGTCTACAGGCAATTCCTTGACATCTGCCAGCATCTGCTTTCCGCACTTCTCGCAGTACCAAACAGGAATGGGCACTCCGTAGAATCTCTGCCTGCTGATGCACCAGTCCCAGGCAAGGTTCCTAGTCCAATCATCATATCTCACTTGATAGAATTTGGGGTGCCAGTTGATTTTCTTGCCCTGCTCTATGAGCTCATCTTTGTATTTCAGTGCTTTGATGAACCACTGGTTTGAGACCACGAACTCAAGAGGATGATGGCATCTCCAGCAGGTTCCTACAGTCTGCTGCAAAGCTTCTTCTTTTGTGACTAATCCTTTGGCTTTCAAGTCTTGCACTACTGCTTTTTTTGCTTCAGACGCATTCATGCCCTTGTATTTGCCTGCCAGCGCGTTTAGAGTGCCGTCAGAGTTGATTATGATTTTCAAATCAAGCTTGTACTTCTTCCACCACTCAATATCAGTGGTGTCTCCGAAAGTGCAAATCATGACCAGGCCTGAGCCGAAATTAGAATCAACTTTCTCATCTTTTCTTATCTGCACTACCTGGTTGAATAGAGGCACTTTCACTTTCTTGCCGACCAAAGCCTTGTAGCGAGAGTCATCAGGATGAACAAATATTCCTACGCATGCTGGCAGGAATTCAGGCCTAGTAGTTGCTATGCTTATTTTTTTCTTGGCGCCTTCGTCAGTACCAGTGTCTACGAGTTCAAAATCAACATAGTATAGTATGGTGCCTCTCGGGGCATCCTCGACCTCTGCCTGAGCCAATGCTGTCTGGTGATAGGTGCACCAAAGAGTAGGCTCCTTGCTCCTATAAGCATCTCCTTGCTTCACCAATTCTATGAATGAGCGTTGGGAAACTTTCTGGGCTTCAGGGTCAATGGTGGTGTAGAGCAAGCTCCAGTCATAGCTGTGGCCCAGCCTCCTGAAAACCCTGTCAGCATAATCCTTTTCCACCTTCCTGCTCTCTTCAAGGCAGAGCTTCCTGAATTCAGAGCGAGTGGTGTCTTTCTTGCTTATCTTGAATTTCTCCTCTACATATTTCTCAGTCGGAAGGCCGTTGTTGTCAAAGCAAGGAGGAAAGAATACATTGAAGCCCTTCATCCTCTTGTATCGGGCGATCATCTCGAATTGGGTGTAGTGCAGTGCGTGGCCCACGTGCAGGTGGCCTGAGGAAGCATAGGGTGGCGGGGTG
Source organism: Candidatus Nanoarchaeia archaeon (assembly GCA_041479965.1). GTDB lineage: Archaea > Nanobdellota > Nanobdellia > Woesearchaeales > SM23-78 > SM23-78. The sequence continues at coordinate 4,877 of JBGOZE010000058.1, forward strand.
TCTATGCTATAAGTAGGCTTGTTGCTTTCATAGTCGTACTTGTAGATTCCATGCTCTTCCCAGTACTCCTGCCATTTCTTCTCAATCTTTTCAGCATCATAATTCTGCTCTAGCATTCTAGCTATAAGAGAAAAACAGCTTTATATAAAGGTTTTGCTCAGAAGAATCAGAATTTGTTCTGCAGCGCCTCATCAACCTTCTTCAAGTAGCTCATGAGCAGTTTGTTCTGGTACTCCAGTTGAGCCATCCTCTCGTGCAGCTCTTTCCTTATGGACTCCAGCTCATCCCTGCCGGCTTTCTTCTTGTGGGTGGTCCTAACATCCTCAACCTCGCTGAGCGCCTCTTTAATGTCATCGAACTTTTCCTCGAGCTCGTCATGGCTCACATGCCTCTTCTCTAGCATGTGCTGCTTGTTGAGCTTATGGAGTTCCTTCACCTTATCAAGCTCATGGATTATCTCATGGATGAACTTGGTGTTCTCAACCAGCACTGCATCATGCTGCTCAAGCTTCTTGAGATCATTTCTCATATCATCAAGGTCTTCCTCTCTTACAATCTCCCTCAGAATCTTCCTCAGCTCTGAATCAAACCTGTTGATATCAGCTATCTTCTTGGCCAGGACAATCTCGTGCTGGGCCTGCATCCTCTCGAGCATCTCGAGCCTGTGCATCTCCTTCTCTATCTTTTCCACTCTCTTGCGGAGCTCAGAAAACTCTTTTTCAACATCCAGCATAGATTTTCGAACTAACAAAACGCACCCTCTTTTTTTACGTGGCAACTATTTCCACAGCTATTACCTAACTTTGATTATCCAGTTTAAATATTTTTCCTACAGAACCAGCAATGATAACATCAAGAAGGCTTGCAGATTGAAATTCCATTAACTATTTATACTTATATTGTTTAACTATAAGATATGGTTGACATCAAGAAAAAGCAATCAACAGTGAAGCATGATAAGCCGAGTGCATCTGAGAAAACTGAGAAGGCTGACAAGCCTGAAAGGAAATTCGGCAGCATATTCGCATCCATCATCCCGCTCAGGGAAGAGGACAAGGCCAAGATCACATTGGTGCAGGATTCTCTTGAGCCAGAAGAGCTAGGAGAGCTCAAGTATTTGCTGAAAACTCACAAAGCCAGGTTTGCAGAGGCAGACTTTGACACCAGCCACGACTTCTTACACAGCTCAAAATACCTCATATTGGCTGCCAATGTGGTGGATGAAGGTGTGAGACACAAGGTCGCAGAGCTCAATGACAAGATATCCCAGCATGAGAAAGCAAGGGTTTTCCATGAGTTTTCAAGCCACGCAGAAGAAAAGATACTAAGCTTGATAGCGCCTAATATTGTTGGTCTTGATGATGTTAAAAAAGCAGGACTCATACAGCTATTTGCAAAGGACAAGGTTCACGTGCTTCTCCTAGGAGACCCTGCGACTGGCAAGACTGACATCCTGAGAAGCATCTCAGAGCTGGCGCCCATAAGCAGCTTTGGGCTTGGAAGCGGAGCTTCAAAGGCAGGATTGACAGTCACAGTTGTAGGCAAAGACATAGTGAAAGGTCTCTTGCCCTTGGCTGACAATGGCGTGGCCTGCATTGATGAGCTCAACCTGCTCAAGAACGCAGACAGGGCAGGCCTGCTGAATGCCATGGAAAAAGGATTCATAACCTATGACAAAGCAGATTCTCACCTAAGGCTTGACGCAAGAGTCAAGATTTTCGCTACTGCTAACCCTGAAGGAGAAAAATTCGTCGGCAGGACTATTGATGTGCTCAAGAAACAAGTCCCATTTGAATCTGCATTGCTGAGCAGGTTCCACTTGGTGTTCCTGGTCAGGAAGCCAAGCGCAGCTCAGTTCTCCCAGATAACCAGCAACATCATAGCAGGCCAGAAAAGCCATGTGAGCGAGAATGACAAGAAATTTGTAAGGGAATATGTCAGCTACGCCCTGACAAAGGATGTGGAGCTGGACAAGAGCCTCAGCCCTCTA
>JBGOZE010000059.1:0-6742 GCA_041479965.1 Candidatus Nanoarchaeia archaeon
AACAGTCTGTTGAAAAAAGAGTTCTGTAATATGGCAACCATGTTTTGTCCCAAGTGCGGCTCGCTGTTGAAGCCGAGAGCTGGGAAGAAAAAGAAAGTGCTCGCCTGCGGTTGCGGCTACACCACCAAAGACCTGGGCTCTGCAGAGATAAAGGAGATCATGCCTGAGAAGGAGAAGACTGTGAGTGTGGTGAAGGAAGACGAGACAGTGCTCCCCGAGACCGAGGCCAAGTGCCCTGAGTGCGGAAACGACAAAGCCTATTACTGGACTCAGCAGATGAGAGCAGGAGACGAGCCAGAGACCAAGTTCTTGAAATGCAAGAAATGCAAGCACACATGGCGAGATTCCAGCTAAGAAGATGATCAACCCAGCTGACTATATTAAAGACAATTCTCTACGCATCATAGTAAAGCCTGGCAAGAAGCAGAACTATGTCTTAGGGTATGATTATGAAAGGAAGGCATTGATTGTTGAGATTAAGGCGCCTGCACAGGACAACAAAGCCAACAAGGAAGTAATCAAGTATTTCTACAAGCTGCTCAAGAAGCACGTAAGGATAAAGAGCGGGATGACGAGCCATATCAAAGTGTTGACAATTTGTTAGCCCAGCCCTTCCGGCGATTGAGGAACCTAAAATCTAGTTAAGTTTAAAACCATAAAGAAGAAAAAACGAATATTTTCCCTGCGCCTCAGTCGGCGGCGAGCCTCACTGCTTTTCGTAATCTTCCACTTCCTCATCAAAATAATCCAGTTTGACATCTGCCTGCTTGAACATCTGCTCAGACTCATCCGCAAGGTGGTATTTCTTCTCGCACACCACTCGCTTGATGCCGCAGTTGATTATGAGCATGGCGCATGTCCTGCAGGGAGTCATCTTGCAGTACACAGTGCCTCCGTCGATTGAGATTCCTCTCTTTGCTGCTTGGCATATGGCGTTCTGCTCTGCGTGTACAGTCCTCATGCAGTGTTGGGAGATGGTGTCATCGTCATGGATGACTTTCTTCATCAGATGCCCTACTTCATCGCAGTGAGGCATGCCTATTGGTGAGCCAACATAACCTGTGGCCAGTATCTGCTTGTCCTTGGCTATGACGCAGCCGCTCCTGCCCCTGTCGCAGGTAGCTCTCTTGGCAATTGCCTTGGCTACTTCCATGAAGTACTCGTCCCAGCTCGGGCGCTCGTATTTTTCAGAAGCACTTATTTTTTCAGAAGAATTAATCGTTTCATTCTTTTTTTTCTTCATCATAATCACCTTTTTTTGCTTAACAGCTCGTCAATTTTAGTGTGAAGCTCTTTCTTTGTGCCTGTGTTCTCAATCACCACATCTGCCATCTGCTTGCACTTGAGCAATTGTTGGTTGGCAGAGTCAGGGCTTGCCAATTCTTTGTCCTCTGTCCTCTTGAAATCCTCGAATACAACAGGGTCTTTCTCTCTCTGCCTTTTCTTTATCCTCTCAAACCTGAGCTTGATGGGAGCATCAACGAACACAAGAGTGAAGTCCTTGTTCTTCCTCAGGGCTTCTACTTCTGCAGGATTCCTTATGGAATCAACAACATAGTTCTTTTCATGGGATTGGCTGATTTTTTTAAGAATCCTGTCAGCAAGCACAGAGTTGCCGTGCTCCTTCCTGAGCTCTGTGCCTATTTCTCGCAGCCTGTCCCTGGTTATCTCAAGGCCTCTGCTGGTTATCTCTTCTCTTATCTCGTCCGACAATGAGTAGAAGGCAAAGCCTTTCTTCACAAGATATTCTCCTACAGTAGTTTTGCCTGCACCCAGAAAGCTAGTAAGCCCGATTATCACATCAATCCCTCCTTGTTCCGTGGTAATTGGCTCTTTTTAATAAGTTTGCGGTTGCATTATCAGGCAGAGCATTGCATCTAAGCTGCATTTTTCCTATGTGTTGTATTTTTTGCTTCAATAATCAATATAAACCACTCAACACTTCTTTCTGTTGATTGTATTCATTTTATGGTGGTAAGGTGATATTATGGATGTAATACTGGCTGGCTACAATGTTGATAGCGAAGTTCTTGAGGAATTGAAGAAGAATTCTCCAGCAAGAGATGATGTCACTCCAGAGACTCTCCCTGCAGCCTATGCTCGCATCTCAAGAGACCCTCGAAGCGCCACTGAGCTGAGGCGCATTGCAAGAGCAGAAGTTGGGCGGGCAAGGAGCTCCAACCAGGCAATCGTATATAAGATGGGCCATCATTCAGTTGCAGAACACGCCGTATTTAACTTTGACATACTCAACATCTCCAGGCTAGCCATCGAGACTCTTGAAGCCCAGAGATTATGCTCCTATACAGAGAAATCCCAGAGATACATCACAATGGATGAGGATTTTGTTATTGCTCCTGAACTCGCAAGCTTTGAACCAAAAGTAACTGAACTCATTAAACAAAATTTCAGGGATTATCGTGATTTTGCAGCAGTCCTGCAAGAGTATTTCCGCAGCAGTAGGCATGCAAGGCTGGAGGCTGAGCAGATGATAGAAGCTGAGGAAGCAATGGGCACAAAAATCAAGGACAAAGAGGAAAAAATAAAGAAGCAGCTTTATCTTTGGGCTAATGAAGATGCTCGTTACCTCCTTCCTCTTGCTGTGCTTGGACAGCTAGGATTCACATCTAATGCCCGCAACCTTGAGAAATTTGTTCGGGACTCTGCCCAAGATCCTCTGAACGAGAACAGGGACCTGGGAAAAAAGCTTTTTGAGTCTGCCTATGCTGTGGCTCCATCATTGTTCCTGTTCACAGAGCCCAATGAATATCATAGGGGCATGAGAAAAAGAACCAAGGATTTCATCGACAAAAACATCTCTTCAAGATATGGCGGGACCATCCCTCTTTACCTTGGAGAAGGTAATGTTAAGCTCATCCCTCCTGGTGAAAGCCTTGACAATAAGATACTGGCATCATTCATAGTGAGCAATACAGGGAAGCCTTACATGGATGCCTATGCCCAAGTATTATTGATGCCATTCCGTGAGCGAGAAGCATTCATGAAAGAGATATTAAAGGGAATGAATCTCTGGGATGATGTGCCTAGAGAATTTGAGATGGCTGACTTGACCTATGAATTGGTTATGAGCGCAAGCGCATTCGCCCAGTTCAAGAGGCACAGAATGCTGACTCTGCTCAAGACGCAATATGATCCTAAGCTTGGCTACACCATTCCTACTTCTATAAAGGAATCAGGAGCTGAAGCCAGGTACAGGAAATGCATGAGCAGGAATGAAGATCTTTTCTACATGATTTTCGAGAAAAACCCTGATGCTGCTGCTTATGTTGTTACTAACGGTCACAATCGGAGGATACTGGTCAAGACCAATTTAAGGGAGCTTTATAAGATCTCCAGGCTGAGAGAGGATTTGCATGCTCAATGGGATATTCGTGGTGATGTCAAGAAGATGACTGCTCTTGCAAGACAGGTCATGCCCTTGGCAGGAATGCTTCTCGGAGGAAAGCACGAGTTCGAAAAGATTAAGCAAAAGATTTATAATTCAGAATACGGTCTGAAATAATACTATGGTTGGGGGCAAAGGATTTTTTGTCATTGTGGACGGCCTTGATGGCAGCGGCAAGAGCCTGATTGTCAGCGGGCTTGCAGAGCACCTGAAGAAGAAGGGCAAGAAAGTGTTTGAGCTCAAGGAATTCTGGAAGACTTCCCATTCACTGCCAGAGCCAGAAGAGCTCTATGACTATGATGTGATTGTGTCTGCAGAGCCGACCTATTCCTTTGTTGGAGGGGCCATAAGGGATGAATTGATCAAGAGCAGCAGGAGAAGCTACTCTGCCCACACCACGGCATCTGCCTATGCCCTTGACAGGGTAATACTTTACAAGAGGATAATCCTTCCTCTCATTGCAAATGGCAAGACAGTGATCCAGGACAGAAGCGTGACTACCTCAATCATCTACCAGCCAATACAGGCAGAGCCTTTATCATTGGCAAAGGTCCTGAGCCTGGAGGGCAACAAGCTGGCATTGGAGAATAGGCCAGACCTGCTCATCATAACAGATGCCAAGCCAGAGGTGTGCATTGAAAGATTATCTAGGAGGAGCGAGAAAAAAGACAGCTCAATCTTCGAGAACACCGAATTCTTAAAAAAAGCTTACAAGAGATTCAGGAGCAAATGGTTTAAGAAGCTCTTTGAGGAGAGAGGATCAAAAGTAGTTTATCTTGATGCCAGCAAGAGCAAGGAAGAAGCAGTTGCTGATGCTGTGAAGCTGTTGGAAGAATTCTCGGACAAGTAGAGTGCAGCGGGATAAGAAAAAATGATTCTGGAAGAATAATATCTACTCTTCCTCTGCTGTTATCTCATCAATCTCTTCTTCTTTTTCTTCAGCAAAGAAAGAGTTGAGGTTCTTGCTCCTCACCATCGCGTCGTAGCTGATGCCTTTTGCGTTCTTGTTAATGACCATCACTCTTTTATATGGTAAGTCCTATTTATAAAGATGATTAGCAAGCAACATATAATTTGCAAAACAAGAGATAAAGAAATACATGATTGAGTCATAGCTTATTTACTACACAATAGCAAACAAATCATTGTGAGTTTTAGGATGCCTTCGGAGGAGTGTCCCGCTTGCCAAGGCTCATGATGCTCTGGATGTTGTCTGAGAGGACCTCGCCTGTAGATGCATCAATCCTGATGTTGAGAATGTCAAAGCTTATGGTGACGAGAGTTATGTTGTACATCTGCTTTTCCAGGTTCTGCAATATGATGATCCTCTTGGTGACAGTGCGATTAGGATACTTCTTGCCAACCAGCTCATCGCAGATTTTCAAAGCCTTGCTCACGCTGACCTTAACCTTGCTTATGTCAAGCTTGTTGATAGTTCCTTCTTTCTTGAAAGCCTCGTCCTCAGGCATCATGTTTATCTTGGGCAAGGTATCAAACACGACTAGCTTGTCAGTCTTCTCAGAATAATAGCCTAGCTGCCAAGCAAATTGCTTCTCGCCTTCATTGAGCATGACAAAGCAATGGGCAAGGAAATAATCCTGGTGCTCCTTCTTGAAGCTCTTGAATATTTTTGAAGACTCGACTTTCTTAACAACTTCTTTTAGCATGGTCATGATTTAATGATGAAACTCGCTGGTTTATAAAATTTTGGGAATCTTATTTATAATAATATGTATAAAGTAATTTCCTGTTTTGGAAAACCATAAATACACCTTATCCAACCCTGTACTCATGATAACAGTAGCAAAGAAGAAAGACCTGGAAAAACAAGGCTACCGCTTAGTAGGAGAGCACTCAGCCATCAAGGTCTGCCTGTGGACCAAGAAAAGCCTTATTGACACTGGAAGCTGCTACAAGCAGAAGTTCTACGGAATCAACAGCCACAGATGCGTCCAGATGACTCCGAGCCTGCCTAACTGCACCCTAAGATGCAGATGGTGCTGGAGAGACATAGAGCATACTGTGCCCAGATGGATTGGCAAGACAGACTCTCCTAAAGATATAATCAAGGGATGCATTGCTGAGCACGTCAAATACCTTCAAGGCTTCGGAGGGAATGAGAAAGCCAACAACAAAAAATATTCTGAAGCACATAAACCTTTGCACTTCGCTATCAGCCTTGCAGGAGAACCTACGCTCTATCCTGAGCTGCCAGAACTCATCAAGGAATTGAAAAAACAGCGAATCACATCTTTCCTTGTGACTAATGGCACAAATCCTGAGATGCTTGAGAAGCTGAAGAAGAGCCCGCCGACACAATTATATCTCACCCTGCCTGCCCCTAACAAGAAAATTTTCGAGCAAATGTGCTCGCCACTGGTCAAGGATGCATGGGAGAAGATTCTTGAGTCCCTCAAGATAATGAAGGAGCTGAAGAAAAAGACCAGGACAACCATCAGATTGACTCTTGCTGGCAACAACAACATGCTCAACCCAGAGGAATATGCAGAGCTGATAAAGCTCGCAGAGCCCATGTTCGTGGAGTGCAAAGCCTACATGTTCGTCGGCTATTCCAAGAAGAGGATGCATGTAGAAGACATGCCTTTGCACGACGAGATAAAGGATTTTGCGCAACAGCTGGGAAATTATCTTGGCTACAGGATTGTTGATGAGCAGCCCATATCCCGTGTTGTTCTGTTGATGAAGAAAGATAGCCCTAAGAGAAAGATTAAATTCTAGATTTCTATCAATTTCCCTTCTGGCCCGGGATTGACTATGATGGTCTTGCCTATCTTGTCCTGAGCACCCTCGTTCTCGTGCAGGTGGCCGCAGATGACGAGCAAGGGCTTTTGCTCGCGTATGAAATCCCTATAGGTCTTGTTGCCTGCGTGCTCGCCCATTATCATGTCTGTCTTGTTGCCGTACGGAGGGCCGTGGAAGAGCATGACTAGCTGCCTGCCGATCCTTCTTTGCCTTATCTTGTCAGCGAACTTCTCGAACCTCTCGTCTTTCAGTGAGAATCCTCCTCCGCCATAGCCTATAAAAAGGATGCCTTCCTTCTCGTAGAACTCCCTGTGCAGGAAGAATAGGTTCCTGTGATGCTCGCACTCTGACCTGAGCCTGCCATCTGATTCATGGTTGCCTGGTATGATGAGCACGGGCTTGCCAAGGCTGTTGAGCTCATGCAGCAAAACCCTGAGATGAGTCTCAAAGATGGTAAGGTCTCCTGCGCAGAGCAAGATGTCTGCCCTGGCTGCTTTTTTCTTCAGCTTCCTGAGAGAATCCATGTCTCCGTGAGTATCGACGAATGCTAAGAGCATCATTTCAATGCTACTG
>JBGOZE010000060.1:0-6689 GCA_041479965.1 Candidatus Nanoarchaeia archaeon
AAGTAATACATTGAAACCAAAGAAGGAAAAGAAGGCAGACTCTACATTGAAGCTTTCTTTTCATTTATAGAGAAAACAGCTTGGCTAAAAATATCAGCTTACAGGTTATACGATGGCGAAATAACCGATTTTATTGAACTTTCTTTTGAAGAAATCAGGAACAACCTTTACCTTTTGTGCCAAAGTAAAGGAGTGTTCTTTGATGATGATATTTGCGTGTCATCAGCGTTCACAGACAAAAAAACTTTTTTTGCTATTCCGCTATCAGGGATTCTCTTCTTTTCAGGAACCGCCGAAGCTTCAAAAATTATGCAATCTGTGCTGAATGAGTCCGGCATTAATTTCTATCTAGAAGAGCTGCCAATGCAAAATTTTGTGCGAAAGCTTTTTAAATAAATCATGGTTTTTCTGACTGAAAAGGTACTAAAATGATAATTCCAATTAGGTGCTTCAGTTGCTCAAAGCCCGTGGCTCACCTCTGGGAAGAATATGTTGAGAAGGTAAGCAAAGGAGAAGACAGGAAGGAAGTCCTAGACAAGCTCGGACTCCACAGGTACTGCTGCAGGGCACTATTCCTAGGGCATATCGATTTGTTGGATATGGCTGGTAAGTTCAAGAAATTCTGAATAAAGTATTTTTTTATTCTACGTTTTATTTCAATGCTTTATTTTTAGCAATAATTATATAAACTCCTTTGGAGTATTAGCTTATTCTATGGTGGAAGATAAAGAGAAGGTCGACTTCAAGGCAATGGCTGCCAAGTGGCAGGAACGATGGGCTCAGGCCAAAATATTCAAAGCCGTAGAAAATTCCAAGAAACCGAAATACTTTCTGATGGAGATGTATCCCTATCCCTCTGCCTCATATCTGCACATGGGCCACGTCAGGAACTACACTATCGGTGATGTCTATGCTCGTTTCAAGAGGATGATAGGCTTCAATGTGCTCTATCCCATGGGCTATGACAGCTTTGGCTTGCCTGCTGAGACTGCTGCCAAGAAAGAAGGAATCCACCCAAAGGATTATGCTGATGCTTCAATGAAGAAGATCATGGAATACCAGAAGGCATTGGGCAACAGCTATGATTGGGACAGGTTATTATATTCCCATGACCCTGATTATTTCAGGTGGAACCAGTACTTCTTCATCAAGCTCCTTGAGAAGGGCTTGGCTTACAGGAAAAAAGCTCCTGTTAACTGGTGCGAAGCATGCCAGTCTGTTCTTGCAAATGAAGAGGCAGAGGGCGGTATATGCTGGCGCTGCGAGAATGAAGTTCACAAGAAGGAATTATCGCAGTGGTTCTATAAGATTACTGATTATGCTGACAAGCTATTGATTGACCTTGACAAGATTGATTGGCCTGACAAGATTAAGACTATGCAGAAGAACTGGATTGGCAAGAGCTATGGCACAGAGATTGTTTTCACAATTGATAGCGAGGAGTGGAAGATATTCACCACAAGGCCTGACACTCTTTACGGAGTCACTTTCATGGTAATATCTAGCCAGCACCCTAGGCTTCCCTGGATGACTGAGAAGAGCAGGAGAAAAGAAGTTGATGAGTTCATAAAGAAATGCCATAAGGTCAGGACTCCTGAGGAAATTGAGAATCTTGAGAAAGAAGGAGTTTTCATTGGCAGGTATGCTGTTAATCCTATCAATGGAGAAAAAGTTCCTGTGTATGCAGGCAACTTTGTACTGGCTGACTATGGCTGCGGAATGGTGATGGCTGTCCCTGCCCATGACCAGAGAGACTTTGAATTCGCCAAGAAATATGATATCCCGATAAAAGTAGTAATCAATCCTCCAATGTATGACTTGGATGCTGATAAGATGAGCAGGGCTTATACTGCTGATGGCAACCTGACTGCTTCAGGTGATTTCACAGGCTCGAGCAACAGGGATGCTATCGATGAGATTACCAAGCACCTTGAGAAGATTGGCAAGGGAAAGAAGACTTTGCAGTACAAGATAAGGGATTGGATGATTAGCAGGCAGAGATACTGGGGAACTCCCATTCCCATAATCCATTGCCCTGGCTGCGGAGCAATTCCTGTGCCAGAAAAAGACTTGCCAGTATTATTGCCTGACAAGGTCGATTTCAATGCAGCTGAGAATCCTTTGCTTAGCAGCAAGGAATTCCTTAATGTCAAATGCCCGAAATGCGAAGGCAATGCTCAGAGAGAGACTGATACCATGGGAGGATTTGTTGATTCCTCATGGTACTTCCTGAGGTATTGCGATAACAAGAACAAAGACAAGGCTTTTGACAGCAAGAAAGTGAATTATTGGATGCCTGTTGATCAGTATGTTGGCGGAGCAGAGCACGCAGTCATGCACCTGATATATGCAAGGTTCTTTGTCAAGGCTTTGAAAGACATGGGCTTTGTTGATTTTGATGAGCCATTTGCCAAGCTCTTCAACCAGGGAATCCTTTACAAGGACGGAGCTAAGATGAGCAAGAGCAAAGGCAACATCGTGACCCAGGACCAGATATCTGACATGTATGGCATTGATAGTGCCAGGTTCTTTTTGATGTTCGTGGCTTCTCCTGACAAGACAATGGAGTGGGATGAGAAGACAGTCGAAGGAACTTACAGGTTCCTTGTCAAGGTTTATAGGATGCTTACTGAGAAGAAGATTGTTGAAAAGAATTTCAAGAATCAGGATAGCAAGACCCACAAGACAATAAAGGAAGTCACGCAGAACATTGAGTCGTTCAATTATAATATTGCTTTGATAGGCATAATGGAGTTTGCTAATTACCTTAATGCTAAAGAGGAGATTAGCAGGAAAGCAGCAGAAGCATTATTGCTGTTGATGGCTCCTTTCACCCCTCACATCTCAGAGGAATTGTGGGAAAAGCTAGGTAACAAGCCATTCATAAGCTTAGCAAAATGGCCTTCCTATGATGAAAAGAAGATTGATGCCAAGATAGAAGCTGGCGAAGAGCTCTATGACAAGATAAGAAAAGACATACTCACGTTGCAGGACTTGACAGGATTGACCAAGCCTAACAAGATAATACTGATATTAGCTGATGAATGGAAATATGGTTTCATATCTGAATTGAAAGCAGAGATGGAGAAGAGCAGGAACGCTGGCGAGCTCATTAAATTGTTCGCAGCAAAAGACAAGACTCATGCAAAGGAAATCTCTCAGATAATTCCAAGATTCCTGAAAAGCCCTGACAAGCTGCCATTAGTTGTCTTGTCGCAGAAACAAGAAGAGAAAGCACTCAAGGAAAGTAGGGATGAGCTTGAGAAAGAGTTCAAAGTCAAGTTCAAAGTCTTGCTGGAGAATAAAGCTAAGCACGAAAAGGCAAAACAGGCTCTGCCTGGCAAGCCAGCGATTGTGTTTGAGTGAATAGCTTGTCAATAAAAAAGAGGTTCAGTTGGTTTAGATGATACCGCAGAAAGCCCTTTACATCAATGCTCGCGACGGCTCTTATAGAGTCGAAGATGTGAATGACGAGGAAGTAATTGGTCCTCTTGATTTTGCTTTCAGGTATGCCAATGATGATAACAAGTTCTTTTTTGGCAGCGGAGTGCTTGCTGGCTCAATAATCCCTGGCACTAGAAGACTGATATTCTGCGGTCGCTCGCCACTATGGAACAACTTTTATATCTCAACAATGGGAGGAGCTGCTCTCATCTTCCATCACCTTGGAATAAATTATGTTGTGATTGAAGGCTCATGCCCTGAGTTTAGTGTTCTGCGCTTGAAAAGAAAGAGCGACCAGTTGAGCATAAGCTTTGACAAGCTCGAGCCAGAGCCTGTGTGGAATGGCTATAATGGGAAGATAGGATTCTATGCTCTCCAGGAGTTTGTCTTTGACAAGTACAAGCAAGGATTTGATGACTGCCTTGATGAGTTCGGAAAATTCAGGATTCTTGCCGCAGGCCCTGCTGCTCTCAAGACCAACATGGGAGCTATTGGCTCCGCATATATTGAGGCTGGCAAGCTCAATGCTGTTGATTGCTGGGCAGGAAGAGGAGGAATAGGCTCAAAGCTAGTCCAGAAACATAAAATTGTAGCTATTGTCTACGGTGGAGACTACACTGACTCTGATTTGAGGAATTCTGAGGAATTGAACAAGTATTTTGAGGAGAAATTCCACAAGAAGATGCTGGCTGAAGACCTTGAAGTTACTAAGAAGTACAGGTTTGATCCTGAATATTCTTCTGGAGGAACAATGGGTGTTAATTTCACCAAGACCCAGAGCTGGCTTTATAGTTTCAATTATTCCTCAATCTATCTTTCTGATGAGGAAAGGATGAAGATACACGATGATTACATCAAGAATCATTATCTTAAGCAGTTCAATGAGGAGACTATCAAGCCCAAATTGTTCAAGAGCTGCGGAGAGGCTTGCGTTGCTGTGTGCAAGAAGATGCGGCAAGAATTCAAGAAAGACTATGAGCCCTATGAGGCTCTTGGCCCTAATTGCGGAATCTTTGACCAGAGAGCAGCTGAGAAGCTCAACCACCATGTTGATGCAATGGGCTTTGACGCAATACAAGCAGGAGGACTGGTTAGCTGGCTGATGGAATGCCTGGCAAAAGGAATTGTTAAAAAAGAAGACTTTGGATTGACGCTCATACCTAGGTGGTGCTGGAAAGATTTTGACTTGATTGCCGATTCAAACAACAATGCAGAGCTTGGAATACAGATAATCAATCTTGTTCTTAATAATCCTTTGTTCAGCAAGAGCATAAGAACTGCTGCAAAAGAGATTGACAAGAAATACGGTGTTGATACGATTAATCTCGCAGTTTACAACTCCTATGGAAATGAAGGATGCATGGTTCCTAATATGTACTGGGCTCCTGGACTCTTCAGCCCAATGCCTATAATGGGCAAGTATTTCCAGTACTATGAGAAAAAGACTCCTGATCCCTATGAGCTTGGCAAGAAGAACGTGGAGAGGATGATAAAAGAGTTCTACTCTGACAACGCAGGGTGCTGCAGATTCCACAGGGGATGGATAGAGGACCTGATGGAGGACTTGATTGACAAGCACTTCAAGCTAAGGATTGATTTCTATGCTCACCACAAGAAGCTCGCGCAATTAATCAACTGGGATAATAATAGTGCTTTCTGGGAGAGTGAACGATTAGTAGATATTATTATTGAGTTCCTCAGGAAGACTCTTAGGGAAGTTCCTGACTGCGCCTCTGCAAAACAATGGATTCCCAGGTTTGAAGCTGACAAATGGAGAGCTGCCAGGGAATACTGGGAAGAGATAAGGCGCGGAATAAATGATGCGATGAAGGATTGAGAAAAATGGTCCGTTAAACCTGGGTTTTTAGTTTTTTCATGATGGGATTAGGAGCTCTGGGAATAAGCTTCATGCTCTCTCGCTACGGAGGGCCTTTCAGGATTGTCGCTGTTCTTTCATTTGCCCTTGCAGGACTTTCTTGGTTCATCCCTGATTTCAGATCATAATTCAAGTAGGCATTGGGATTGTGTCTATCCTGTAGAATCCTCCTATCTGGGCTGCCTTGTTAAGGAATTCTCCTCCAATGAGCTTGGTTGGCACTCCATACTTGCTAGCGTACTTGTCATCAAAGATTATTCCAAGGCCTTTTTGGCGCCAGGGAGGTATACTCACAGAATAATTATTGCCGTGGAAGATGAATGCCTTGTTCCTGTAGGATATGTAATAGCCTTCCAGGATGTCCTGGAGCCTTAGATAGGGCACTATCCTGTTATCATGCTTGATGCTGCTATTCTCTGCGAACTGCTTTAGGTCAGAATAGTCAATCCTCATGTAAAAGCCATTGTCTGACTGGATATGAAAGACCAGCTTGTCAAGGCTCATGCTGACATCCTTGTTCTCCGGGACAATCATCTTCCCATCAGGACCTAGGAAATAGGTTCCTGGATTGATGTCTTTTGATGGAAAAGAGATGCTGTTGACATCCACCAGGTCTTTCCATGCCTGTGCTCTTTCTTCTGGAAAGAAAACACCTGAGTATGTTAATCTGGCATTCTTGGCTTGCTCAAAATCTTTTCCTGACCAGTATTTTTCAGGGATGTTGGTCTTGCTGATTGATAGGAAGGTCTTGTCAGTTTGTTCTGGCACCAGCGCATACCAGTCTGTTGATGATATCAATGCATTGCTTGAAGATTTGAACTGGATTTTCTCAAGAGCTTCTGGCAGGCTCACTCCGTATTTGTTTGTTGGCAATAATTTGTTAGGGTTACTGTTGCAAATCCTACTGTAATTAATGGGCTGCATGGTCCTTGTCAAGGTGTCGATGTTTTCCCTGCTGAGCTCTCTTGAGTCAATGCTTATCCTTTCCATGCCTCTGTACCAGGAATCAGGGATAGGAACAGCTTTTTCGCCGATTGTGCGAGAAGAAATGTCAGGCAGGGCTCTGGAGGATTGGATTATCCTCTGAACTCCAAAGACAGTAGCTGCTATCAAGACGCCTCCACCAGCAATCCACTTCAAAGATTCTCTCCTGTCGATTATGTTTACAGAAACTGTTGTCTTAACCATTGCTATGGCAAAGTCAGGATTGGCTTAAATATTTTGTTGAAATTAAGATTTCTATACGTTCTTTGCATAAGCTATTCCTGTGCTTTGCGAGTTATTGGATGAAATGTTTTTTTCTGAGTTTTCCTCTGCAACAATCCTCAGGCATTCCTTGAAGTCTTTCATGAAAAGAATCACTTTATTG
>JBGOZE010000061.1:0-6569 GCA_041479965.1 Candidatus Nanoarchaeia archaeon
CCTCTTTTTTTAATCCTCGTAAGTATTTTTAATTTATACACTATATATATTTTACTATGTCAAACGAGCTATAATAAATTTTAGCGAGATTTTCCTAATCAATCCACCAAAACATTTATTAATCCTCATTTATCCCACGCGATAGATGGCTTTATCAAGAAGGGATAGAAGGGAGCAGAGGAGGAAGCTTTTGAAAGATCAAAGGCTGCAGCAGCTCAGGACTCTTGAGGAGCAAGAGAAAAAAGCTGAGCGCAAGAGCGAATATCGCGGCTTCCTCAAGATATATGATAAGCATTACCTGAAACTATTGATAATACCCATAGTGATTTTTGTGTTCTGCTTAGGTGCTATTGTTTACCAGGTAGCCACCACTGGCGACTTCATGAACAAGGGAGTGAGCCTGAAAGGAGGCATGGTGGTAACAGTTCCTGTGCATGAGTCAGTCTCTATAGCTGAATTGGAGGATATCTTAAAAGCCCAGTTCCCTAAGGATGACCTCGAGGTAAGGAGCATCTCAGAGCTAGGAGTGCAAAGGGCAGTCATAATAACAACAGACAACCTCGAGGCAGAGAAGAACCTCCTTGAAGCCATAACTCCTCTTATTCCTGCTGCAAAGGATGAAGCATCCTCAGAGACAACAGGCTCAAGCCTCGGAGGAGGATTCTTCAACCAGACCATGATGGCGATGCTGATAGCTTTCGTGTGCATGAGCATTGTAGTTTTTATTTCATTCAGGTCTTTCGCTCCAAGCATCATGGTAATAGTCTGCGTCTTGACAGACATAATAGAGACCTTGGCAGTTGTCAATCTCTTAGGAATGAAGATAAGCACTGCAGGCATAGCTGCTTTTCTCATGCTCATAGGATACAGCGTAGATACTGATGTTCTTCTCACCAGCAGGGTGATGCGAGGCAAGGAAGGCACTGTATTTGATAGGATAGTGAGTGCAGCCAAGACAGGGCTTTTGATGACTTTCACTGCAATAACAGCTGTAGGCATCGGGCTCGTCATGAGCCAATCAGGAACCATAAAAGAAATAATGACCATCATTCTCATAGGTTTGGCCTTTGACATCATCAACACTTGGATTCAAAATGTTGCTTTGCTCAGGTATTATGTTGAGCACAAGATGGGCAGGAAAAAAACTGCCAAGCCAGCACCTGAAGAAGAGGAAGAGCTGCTTGAAGAGGAGTCTGAAGCTGACGGAGGAGAAGCTCAGAGCGACAGCCAGCAGGACGTGAATGCCTCTAAGAGTGCATCAGTTGAGAAGACAGCATAGGATAAATATAGGATTATACAATATGGGAAAAATCAAAAAGATATTCACTAACTGGAGAGTCATACTAGTAATAGTTTTCCTATTCTTGACCATGATCGCTATCCATCCTAATCCATGGGCAGAAGGTCTTGCCATCAGGAATGTTGCCAAGAACAGTTCTGCGAGCATCGCAGGCATACCAAGCCCAACTGCAGACATAAGGCCCATGAGCAGGGAAAGAGTGCTGCTAATAAACAATAAGCCAATGAACACATTAAAAGACTACTATTATTTCGCCCAGACCCTTGATGTGAACAGGACTTTTACCATCAAGACCAACAAGAACATCTACAAGCTGACAACTCTTCCAGAGTACAGGATAACAATCCTTAATGAGACAGAAACACAAGTCATAACAGAGCAAGTATTCAATGAAACCCTCAACGAGACAGTCAATGTCACCAAGACCATAGAAGTTCCGAAGGTGATAAAAGAAGTCATTGGCATGCAAGACATAGGATTGAGCCTTTACTCTGCGCCCACCACCAACATAAAGAAAGGGCTTGACCTCATAGGAGGAAGCAGAGTGGTCCTCAAGCCACAGGAGAAGATAAGCTCGCAAGACCTTGATTTCACAATCGATAACATAAAACAGAGGCTGAATGTGTTCGGCCTCACAGACATTATTGTCAGGCCAGCATCTGATCTTGAGGGAAATGATTTCATAATCGTGGAGATTGCAGGAACCACCAAGGAAGAGGTAAGATCTCTCTTGGCAAGCCAAGGCAAGTTCGAGGCAAAAGTAGGCAATGACAGTGTGTTCAAAGGAGGAAAGGACATCACCTATGTGTGCAGAAGCTCTGAATGCTCAGGAATAGACCCACAGCGAGGATGCGGCCAGACGTCTGACAGCAACTGGGCCTGTAGGTTCAGGTTCAGCATAGCGCTAAGCTCAGAGGCAGCCCAAAGGCAGGCAGACCTGACCAAGAACCTGGAAATAGTTGTCGAGCAGGACAATAACTATCTCTCCGAATCATTATACTTATATCTTGACGATGAGCTCGTGGATGAGCTCAAGATTGGGGCAGAGCTCAAAGGCAACCCTGTAACTGAGATAAGCATCTCAGGCAGCGGCTCAGGACAGACCCAGCAGGCAGCAGTGAATGATGCTCTGAAGAGCATGAAAAGACTGCAGACCATCCTAGTTACAGGCAGCCTGCCAGTGAAGCTTGAGATGGTGAAGATTGACACCATCAGCCCAGTGCTAGGAGAAGCTTTCATCAACAATGCTCTGCTCATTGGAGCGATAGCCTTGATATCAGTCACGTTGATAGTCTTTCTGAGGTACAGGCGACTGGTAGTCAGCCTGCCCATAATGGTTATCATGGTGTCTGAGCTCCTGATAATGCTTGGAGTTGCTGCTTTAATAGGATGGAACATGGATGTGGCAGCTATTGCAGGAATAATCATATCCATAGGAACAGGAGTGAATGACCAGATAGTCATTGCAGATGAGACCCTCCGTGGAGGGACCAAGACGCAATACACCAGCTGGAAAGACAGGCTCGGCAAGGCCTTCTTCATCATATTCACAGCCTACTTCATAATCGTCGTAGCCATGCTGCCACTCTGGTTTGCAGGCGCAGGATTATTAAAAGGATTCGCACTCACCACCATCATCGGAGTGACTGTCGGAGTCCTGATAACCAGGCCAGCATACGCCAAGATAGTCGAGATATTGTGCGCAAGGGAAGAGTAAAAAATTTCATATTCACGGGCCCGTGGTCTAGCGGCTCAAATCTTTGCAAAAAACAAAGGTTTCCGCAGATGATATCTCCTTGACGCGAGCAGAGATTTGAAAAAAGGTTTGCTCTCAGAATGGAGAGGGCCGCCGGTTCGAATCCGGCCGGGCCCACTTTTTTATAAAAAAGTATATAAACTAATAAAATAATTTTTCAGATAAGAGACAAAAAAGAGGGAGAACACTATGCAGTTCTTAGAGTTAGTAAGAGGGATTTTTACCCTGGCAGACTCTTTCATCGCCCTTTTCATAGTCATATATGCTCTCCTTTTCCTCAAGAAGACCAAGAGCCATAAGGAGAGAAGGCCTTGGGATTATCTTTTCGTTGCCAGCATCATCTATCTCGGCTACACTCTCTTGACAACGCTCATAACCTATGATGTGGGTGACATAGGTCATATTGACCTTGAGGCGCTGAACATATTCTTCCAGTTCCTTTACACAGGATTGATCCTTCTAGCTTTCATAAGCCAGACCGACCTCATCTTCAGGAACGAGATAATCATAATAACCAGGAAGCTTGAGCCTGGACAGAAGGACAAGCTCAAAGAGAAGATAGAGGAAGATATTGAGAAGGAAGAGAAAGAGATCGACAAGGGAAAGCTTATGGAGAAACAAGAAGAGAAAACAGAGAAGAAACAAAGCGAGAAAGAACAGCACGACAAAAAGAAAGCAAAAGAAAGATAAAGTTTAAAAACCCAGATGAAGCACCTTCTAAAAGAATTTTTTACGCGCCGATAGTTCAGTGGCCATAATGCGGCCTTGCCAAGATTTTTACTAAAGGTAGAAATCTGCAAAGAGGCTGAGACCCGGGTTCGAATCCCGGTCGGCGCATAGGTACTTTCACTTCTTGTACTTATCCTGTAGCTTCTTGATGAGTTCCTGCCTGTCAGCCTGATACTGCTTCATCATCTTCTGCATCTCTTCCCTGAACTTTTCCATCTGGGGAGCATATTTCTCTCTCATCTCAAGTATTTTCTTCCTGTGCTCCTGGCCGAACTCCCTTATTTTCTGCAGGTCTTCTTCTTTCAGCGTTTCCTTGAGGCGCGGTCCAATCTGGTCGAGATAAGGCCTGAGCCTAGCCATCTCCTCACCCAGCCTTTTCTCCAGGTCGTAGCCAAATCTTTCCATCCTCATCTGCATGTCTTTTCCTAGTTGGCGCATCTGCTCAGGGTCCTGCATCCTTAGTCTCATGCCATACATCCCGCCCGGGCTATCTCTGTGCATCATATAGGAACGTTGCCTACCCGGCATCCGCATCCTATGGCCCTGCATTCTGCCAGGAGCCATCCTGTATTTTTGCTCAACCTGCTTTTGAGGCTTCACATGCTCCTCAGCCTCCTTTTGCTCATGATATATGGTTGCACCGCCTCCTCCTAAGATACCTACAAGCCCGACTACAACAGCCGCCTTGACCAGTCCTGGATGCCTCTGATAGAATGTTTTCTTAGAATCTTCCATGCTCCTCACCTCTATTATAGTTATATTATTTTATTAGGTATTATAAAATAGGGTTCCCTTTAAAAATCTTAGTCCCAATTTCGAAGTAAATAAAAAAGGATTATTTCAGGATTAAGCTCGCAGCCTTGTTTTCATAAAAAAGTAGTTTCAGCAAAAAAGTTTTTAAAACATAAAAAGCCCCAGGCTTTTTATGGTTAAAAATTCAAAGAATTTTTAAACCAACTTCAACCACAGAAAAAACATAAGCTATAATTTAGGGGCCCATAGCTTAGCCTGGCTGGAGCACCGGTCTTATAAGACTGTGTTTCGAACAACACGAATTAGGATAGCCGGGGGTCCGGGGTTCAAATCCCTGTGGGCCCATCAAATTTTTTTGCAGGAATCTGCCCCGATGGTGTAGTCATTCAGGTAGAATCTATCTGAACTATAACGGCCAATCATCTCGGATTTTCGAGGATTTGTCGAAGATCAAAACGATGTGCGGATGTTCCACATTCCAAAAACATCCGAGGACACGGGTTCAAATCCCGTTCGGGGCATTAGTTTTTAAAAACATTTATAAAACAATATAAAACTCAGTGTTAAAACAATGAAGAGAAGCAGTCGTCGTTGGAAGAAGAAGGGACAGATGCGCTGGAAGTGGCAGCGCAAGAGAATGAAGAAGGAGAAGAGAAGGAGAAAGGCTAAACAGTAAGCTGTTTCTTGATTCTGTAGTTTTTTTTTGCAGTCGCTTGTCGATTTTCTTATATTCAAACCATAAAATATTAAAAGCGAAAAGCTTATAAATATGTTATTGCTCTCTTGAGAAACACATTTCAAGGCGAGGATCTAAACACTGATTCTCTACGCTATGATCAGCGCCAATGCTATGCAAACATCATCTCGACACTATGTTCGGGGTGCTAGGCTTTGTATCTGCATAAGTCAAAAATAATATCATGCTTGAACTAGACATTCAAGTATAGTGGTAGGAGAAGAAGAATTAAGACGAACCCGTCTAAAAAAGACAATTTTAGTCTAGTTTTAGTCTAGCAACGTACCAATAATTCCCGTTTATCCTGCGGGAGATTGCTGCTATTGGGATTCGACTAAGCCATGCAAGTACTCCAGCAATGGATGCGTAAGGCTCAGTAACACGTCGGTAACCTGCCCTATGGTCAGGGATAACCTCGCGAAAGTGAGGGTAAAACCTGATAGGGAAAAAGCTCTGGAAGGGGCTCTTCCTTAAACTCGTGCCGTAGGATGGGCCGGCGGCGGATTAGGTAGTTGGCGGTGTAATGGACCACCAAGCCGAAGATCCGTACGGGCCATGAGAGTGGTAGCCCGGAGAGGGACACTGAGATACTGGTCCCAGCCCCACGGGGTGCAGCAGGCGCGAAAACTTTCCAATGCACGAAAGTGTGAGAAGGGGATCCCAAGTGCTCAACATTGTTGGGCTTTTGTTAAGTGTAAATAGCTTGGCGAATAAGGGGTGGGCAAGACTGGTGCCAGCCGCCGCGGTAACCCCAGCGCCCCAAGCGGGAATCACGATTATTGGGTCTAAAGCGTTCGTAGCAGGTTCTGTGAATCCTTTGTGAAATCGGCAGGCTTAACTTGTCGGCGTGCAGGGGACACTGCAGGACTCGAGACCGGGAGAGGTCAGAAGTATTCCTTGGGTACCGGTAAAATGGGTTAATCCAAGGAGGACTACCAATGGCGGAGGCATCTGACCAGAACGGTTCTGACTGTGAGGAACGAAAGCTAGGGGAGCAAAACGGATTAGATAGAGATTTTTGCCAAAAATCTCGTAAAAAGCAATTAAGTGGGATGTTGCTTCGCAAATCCCACGAATTAGTTTCAATTTTTGCAATAAAAATTACTGTTGAAATTAATTTTGTTTTATTCATGGCAGAATATCTCCTAATTACCCGAGTAGTCCTAGCCGTAAACGCTGTGAGCAAGGTATTGCGCACCCCACGAGGATGCGCAGTGTCGAAGAGAAGTCGCTAAGCTCACCACCAGGGAAGTACGGTCGCAAGGCTGAAACTTTAAGGAATTGGCGGGGGAGCA
>JBGOZE010000062.1:0-6387 GCA_041479965.1 Candidatus Nanoarchaeia archaeon
AAACTTCTGCTTTGTGCAAGAACCTTCCCTCTGGGATGTAGCCTTCTCCTTCGACATGGATGATGTTGTTGTTCACCCACACTCTCTTAACAGTCATCTCGTTCTTGGTGAGAGTGCCTGTCTTGTCAGTGCATATCACAGTAGTGCTTCCGAGGGTCTCGACACTTGATAGTTTCCTGATGATAGCTTTTTTCTTAGCCATCCTCTGCGCTCCCAGGGCTAATGCGATGGTCATTATTGCTGGCAAGCCTTCAGGAACAGCAGCGACTCCAAGGCTTACTGCGAAAAGGAACATCTCAAATAGTGGCTTGTCGTTCAGGAGCCCAAGCCCTAGCACAATCGCGCAGATGGCGAGCACAGCGTAAGCAATGAACTTGCTCACCTTCCCAATCTCTTTCTGCAAAGGGCTTTTCTCGTCTTTTATCTCAGAAGTCAACCCTGCTATCTTGCCGAACTCAGTGGCCATGCCAGTGGCTGTGATTATTGCCTTGCACCTGCCATTGGTGATGTTCGTGCCCATGAAGAGCATGTTGGTTATGTCGCCAAGATGCACTTCTCCTGACAGCAGAGCACATTCATTTTTGCTCCTGGGAATGCTCTCTCCTGTCAGAACAGCCTCATCAGCTTTCAGCATGGCAGCCTCGATGATCCTTGCATCAGCAGGCACGCGAGTGCCTTCCTCAATAATGACAATGTCACCGGGAACCAGGTCTTCTGCGTTGATCACCTGCTCTTTGCCATCCCTGAGCACTGTGGCATGAGGAGTCATCATCTTCTTCAAGGCGTCAATGGCCTTCTCTGCCTTGTACTCCTGCAACACTCCTATGATGACGTTGATGGTGATGACGAAAAATATTATGGCAGCATCAAGGGCCTCTCCGAGAATAGCAGCTATTATGCCAGCGCCGATAAGAATAAGAATCATCATCTCTGTGAACTGCTCCCATATGTACTGGAACAAGGTGACTTTCTGCTTGACAACAAGCCTGTTCTTGCCGAACTTGCTAATCCTGAACTCAGCCTCCCTGGCGCTCAAGCCCTTATCAACAGAGCTGGCAAAATGCTTGACAACCTCCTCAGAAGACATGTAATAGTACAATTAATGCTCACCTCTCACCCTTGAAAATGAAAATAATTATTTATGATTAACAACTAACAATAGAAGTTTATTAATCTTTTGCTTTAAATAATAGAATCTGATTGAAGAGCCTTCTCACTCTACCTTGCAGCTCTCGAACCAGGGCTCTTTGTAGAAGTCCTTGATTATCTTGTTCATGCTGTCCCTTGAGCCTTCTATGATGTAAGTTATCACGAACTTGTTGTTCTTCTTGTCTATCTCGACGCCCATGGTCTTGTATTTCTTGGTGTAGAGCAGCAGGTATTGCTTGAGCTCTTTCTCGTGCACCATCTTATTGGTTGTCAGGACGATTTTTCTTTGGTAGGAGCCGATTCCCTTGTTCTCAAGTTGGGTGTCAACCAATACGACTATCCAGACCAGGGCATAGGTTATTCCTCCTATAACATATTCTCCTATGCCAAGGGTAAGCCCGAAGATGGCGAAGAGCCATATGCTCGAGGCTGTTGTGAACCCGAAAACCTTGTCTGAGCCTCTGATGAGCGCTCCTGCGCCTAGGAATCCTATTCCTGTGACAGTCGCTCCCAATAGCCCTATGGTCTTGTCAAGGCCGTTGCTGTCAGCCACTAATCCCAGGGCGCATGAGCCTAGAGCGACAAAGATGAAGGTGCCAAAGCCAACTGGCTTGTGGGCTCTCTGCCTATCAAGTCCGAAAGCGCTGGCAGCTATGAAGGTGAGCAGGAACCTCAGGATTATCAGCAGGACGTTCATAATTAGTTAAATTGTTTCAAGCCTTTTTATAGTTTTCCAAAAAAAGCTTTTTAACTTTTCATAAAAAAATCAATAGCTCAGGAAATAAATCTGGCAGTGAGCCATCTTCTTGTAGAACTCATAATCAGGCTCTTTCTCTCTAGAGGAGATGAATATCTTGTCCAATCCTTCCCAGAACATGAACCAGGCTGCAGGCACGAGCATGACCTCGAGCAGCTTGTAGATGAATCCTTGATTACCGTAGAGGAAAGTGGAGAGCAGCATGAGGCACACTCCGACTATGAACCAGTTGGCGCCTTCCCTTTTCATCTTCTTTATCTCGTCCTGGTTCTCGACATAATGCCTTTGGAAGTGGTTTTTCAGCCTTTTCCTTATCTTGAGCTCGTCCTTGTAGTTCCTCTTGTTCCCCGGAACCATTACTCTCAGCTCTAATTTCTCTTCCTTGTCGCGAGAAGCTTTCTTGCACTCGCTCAGGAAGTCGTCTGACAAAGCCCTCTCGCTGTAAGGCCTGGGGTCGAAGTCAGAGAATATGTCGTCATAGCCATCGAGGATCAGGCTGATGTTGCCTTCCTTTATGTTCTTCCCAAGGATGTCCTCAACAGACTTGAACTCCTCACCGCCTTTTTTGTCCATCAAAAAACACCTCTGTTTTTTTGGGGCTCAAAAAACTCCTTTTTTTGTTGTCCATGGCAGTGCTTATTGATGAGCTTATTTATAAAATTTCCTCAAACAAGATAAAAATAACAGAACAGATAATGCTTCAAGGCAACATTCATATAGTACTGTTCGCAGGCTATTACAAGAAATCAGAGATACTCGTCATAAGCAGCTTTGTCTCAGCAGAAGAGAAGGTGGACTTGGTGCTTGAACTGAAGTTCCTGCTCGCAGAGTTGGCCAAAGGTTAAAATTTATATATATCATCTTGTTTTGTTTTTTTCTATGAGAATCATCGCAGACTTGCACATCCATTCAAGGTATTCCAGGGCTTGCTCTACTGACTTGAGCATCAAGAACCTTGAAAAATGGGCGCGCATCAAGGGATTAGGATTATTGGGAACTGGTGATTTCTCCCATCCTGAATGGATCAAGGAATTGAGGACTGAGCTCAAAGAGGATGGCTCAGGCATTCTCAGGACAGAGTCAGGCTTTCCTTTTGTGCTGCAGAACGAAGTCTCGCTCATGTATTCTCAGGGAGGAAAAGGCAGGAGGATTCATCTGGTAATTCTTGCTCCGGGCTTTGAGGTTGTCGACAAGATAACTGCTTATCTGAAATCAAAAGGCAGGATTGATTATGACGGCAGGCCGATTTTTAATATCTCCTGCATTGAGTTCGCTGATGTCATGATGAAGATAAGCAATGACATTGAGATAATACCAGCACATTGCTGGACTCCTTGGTTCGGGATATTTGGGAGCAAGACAGGATTTGACAGTATCGAAGAGGCTTTTGGCCCCTACGCTAAGAACATCCACGCATTGGAATCAGGATTGTCAAGTGATCCTGAGATGAACTGGAGATTATCAAGGCTTGACAATTACAGGATTGTGAGCTTCTCTGACTTGCATTCCTATTGGCCTTGGAGGATTGGCAGGGAAGCAACTGTTTTTGACTTTTCAGATTTAACCTATGCTAATCTCATCAAAGCCCTGAGAACAGGCGAAGGACTATTTGAGACTTTTGAAGTTGACCCTAATTATGGCAAGTATCACTATGATGGCCACAGGGATTGCAGAGTTAGTTTCAGCCCTGAGGAGAGCAAGAAGCATAAAGGAATCTGCCCTGTCTGCAAGAGGCCATTGACTATCGGAGTTCTGAACCGCGTTGGTGAGCTTGCTGACAGGAAAGAAGGAGAAAAGCCTTTGAATGCCAAGCCATTCAAGAGGATAATTCCTTTGCATGATTTACTGGCGTTGGCTTTGCAGAGCAGTGTTGCTAGCAAGAAGACCTGGGCAAAATATTATGAGATATTGAAAGCAGGAAAGGATGAGTTGGACATATTGCTCAATGTTCCTGAGGAGAAGCTTCTAGAAATCGCTGAGAAAGAGATTGTGGATTTGATAATGAAGAACAGGCGTGGAGAGATGACTATCAAGCCTGGCTATGACGGAGAATACGGAGTGCCTGTGATTGACGGCAGAGAAGTCAAGCTTGAAAGCGATGATGACGAGGGAAAGCCAAAGAAAGAAAAAGAAGCTCCTGTGAAGATAGCACAGACAGGATTAGGAGATTATTTTTAATAAGTTCTCAAAAGCCCCGCCGGCACTTGAGGTGGAATAAATCATTGTCGCGTTTTTTGTATTTTTCCCTAATATTTAGTTTCTATATAGAAAATAATTAATGCAAAAAAAAAGAAAAAAACAGTTTCCGCCAAAAAATGAAAAGAGAAGAGAAAGGGGCTTCTCCTGAGAGTGTTAATCACAGAAAAAGCCCCTTCTCCTTCATACTACTCCTTCACTGTCGCCAGCTCGATGCCTTGCCTGATGACACGGACTGTTTCTTGGTTCCAGAACTTCACAGCCTCGGCGAAATTGAGGGACTGGACTGCCGACGCCTCAAATTCATGGATGTGAATCTCCAGCAGCACCTTCCTGACGACCTCCTTGTTCACGCCCGGCTTGTCGCCAACCAGTAAAGACTCCACCTCACTACGTGAAAGAGGACGAAGCATTGATGTTACCTCCTTTATCGATATGTTATTTTATTTTTTGAAAAGAGAGGAGAGGGCTTACTCTTATCCTCAACAATTTCAACCCTCTCCTTGGCCGGGTCAAGGCAGGCCGGGTGGTCCAGGTTCTTGTGGCGGTGGCTCTTCCTTGGGCGGTTCTTCTGTGGTCGGAGATGTGCTGGCCTTGTTCTTGGCTTTCTTGTAAAGCTTCACGAGTAGCCAGACGATGAATATCCAGACAGCAATCCAGAAGAGCAAGTCGATAAGCCATTTGAGGAAGAGGAGCGCGCCAAAGGCAATGCCGAAGATGAGCTTGAGCCCTCCGAGAAGTATGAACATGGCGATGAGGAACACTCCCCAGGAGAACTTCTTGCCTTTTGGCTTCACGCTCTTGCCGAAGATGAACCCGGCGACGACAGAGATGAGTAAAGCGAACCAGAAATTCATGTTTCACCTCCTTTCATGCGTGGATTTTTTATAAAAAAGCCTGGTTTTCTCATCTGCGGTTGCGGATGTTCCTGGAGCTCAGGATACCATGGCTTGGCTCTGAAGTGAAGACAAAAACCAATCGGGGAGACGGCTGTCCCGTTGCTGAGGATGATAAAGTTCATTTCGCAATGCACGCACTCAAAATAATCTGCGCCCTCGAACCTGATGTAATGGTATGCATGCATAAACCCGCAATAGGGACAACCATACCTTTCATAGTCAGCTTGGCCTATGGCCAGGACCAGATAAGGCTTGGTTATTGTCAGGATCAAAACGTTAACCCTCCTATCATTCTTGCTGGAAAAAAAGATGAGGGGCTTACTCTCTTCTCTTTTTCAGATAGGATTTCAGCCCTTCTTGATTCATCTGACTGGCTCTGGGCCAGGGCCTCCTTTCATGTCAGGCTTCTTCTTGTCAGGCGGGCCTGGCTTCTTGCTTTGTGGGCGAGGATGCTTGCTCTCCCATTCCTGGTTGAGCTGCTCAGCTTTCTTGATTTGGGAAGAGAATGTGTCTCTGGCTTCCTGCAATTGCTTTTCAGCTTCCTGTGTGTAATACTTGATGAGCTTGTCAGCTTCTTCTCCTTTCAGGAAGCTTCTCATCTTGATGTCTCGGACAAGGTAGCCTTCGGGTTGCTTCTCTTCTCCTCGCCTCCGCCTGGGCTTCATGATGATGTAGTATTTGTTGCCTACTCTCACCCAGACGAACTCGATGCCTTCGTCCTTGTTGTAGCGTACGCGGAGTCGGAGGGCGGCTTCATTCTTGAGAAGGAAGATATTCCTGAAGATGCAGAGCTCTTCGCCAGTGTGAAACCTGCCCAGGCCTTTCCTGTACACAGTGCTTTTTGCGCTGAAGAGGTCTGCTTTCACGACTTCCACTCCGTAGGGCATTCCTCCTCTGCCGTGCCTGATGCTGGTGCTCGCCCTATTGAAGATGAGATAGGCTCCGAGCAGAATAGCGGCGATGGCGATGATGATGGTAGCTTTGCCTTTCCTAGGCGTTGGCTCGTTGTATTGTGTGGTTGGGTTCATGGTTGTCTCCTTTTCTTTCAGGGACTCACTCGTACCTTAGGGCTTCGATAGGGTCGAGCCTTGAGGCTTTGCGGGCAGGGTAGAATCCGAAGAAGATTCCGACTGCTGCTGAGAAGCCGAAGGCCAGGAAGATGGAGCTGGGCGAGACTATTGTGGTGATGCTGGCGAAGATAGGTATGAGGTAGAGGAGCTTGGATGTTGCTACGCCCAGGCCTATGCCTATGATTCCTCCTGTGACGCTGAGCACAATGGCTTCGAAGAGGAACTGGATGAGGATGTCTTCTTCCTGCCCGCCCACAGCCATCCTGATGCCTATCTCGCGGATGCGCTCTGTGACAGAGACCAGCATGATGTTCAT
>JBGOZE010000063.1:0-6275 GCA_041479965.1 Candidatus Nanoarchaeia archaeon
ATGAAAAAAGTTTTATCCTGCAGAAGTTCCTATTCAGCCCTGGTATTGACCTTCTTGTGGGCTGCCTTCCTGACACCGCCGGCCTTGGTGATGACATAGACGTCAATGCCCTCTCCGCTGGCAGAATCCCTCTGCATGGCAGCATTGATGCACTTGATAGCCAGTTCAACACCCTCTGCCTCAGACATATCCTTCTTATAAAAAGCCTCCAAGACACCGTAAGCCATCACGCTGCCGCTTCCGCTTGAGACAAAATCATCAACCTCAGTTATGCTACCATCAGCATACAAGTCATAGAGCAGCAGGTTGTCATCTGCGCCGCCTAGCAGGAAATGGGTGATGCCAGGAATAGCGCTGAACTTCCTGATATTATTGTAAATGATCGTGGTTAATAGGTTAGCTGCTTCCTTCACACCAGGCTCCCTGTCAGTCCTGATGCTCTTAAGCTTCAACTCTGCCTTGACAAGCTTGACTAGTAATTGGATATCGCTGACTACACCGCTCGTGGTGAGAGCCATCCTCCTATCAATAGGAATGACCTTGTCAACGTTCTTGCTGGCAATGAAATTGCCTGCAGTAGCCCTCTTATCAGCAGCTAATACAACGCAATCCTTGCACATCAATCCAACAGTTGTAGTTCCAGTATTCAAAACATCGCTTTCTTTCATCATAAACCACCGCCTTTAATTGTTATTAAAATGAGTTTGTTATTATTGTTATTAGAACAACCCCTTAATAAGAGGCAATAAACGCTGATTTATTTAAAAAGTTTGCTATTTCTAGCTGCTCTGAACAGTGCTGAACACAATGCCAGTAACATTATGCTCAGGATAATTACCAGTCCTCTTGAAAGTCAGGATGAGGGCGACCTCCCTCTTATCGCCCAAAGGCAAAGTCTTGTCAAGGGGTATTCTCAGCTCGCCCCTCCCGCCAGTGGTTAGGTTAAAAGGTTTAGGGCTCCAAGTAGAAAACACCGATACATCAATACCCTTCACATCAGTAACAGTGATATCCTTGCCAAAATTATTCCTGAAAGTAATGTAAACAAAGTTAGGACTAACAATCTTAAACTCCATGCACTCAAATTGCCTGCCGAAATCGCACTTGTTAGGCAGAAGATTAGAAGGGCTGAGAAGGCCGAAATACGCCAAAGCGCCAATGACCACGAGCGTAGAAAGAATAGCCCAGCCATAAGTAGAAAGATACTCAAAAGCAGCCTGGGCTCTCCTGGATTTCATCATTCTCACCATCTTTTTTGCCCACTCCCGCTTCTAGATTCTTCACTCAGAATAAATCATGATGACACATAAATTGAATTAATAATCAAAAAATAAAAAATTTTAAAGAGTTTAAAGGCTTACTGAACAGTGCTCTGGATTTCAACTGGAAATGTTTGTGCGTAAGTTCCTCTCGTCAAAGTGTAAGCGATTACTAAATCTATTTTAACCTTTTGACCTTTCAAACCAGTAAACATTCCCGCGGTTGTTGGGCAGCTTATGATCATCTGACCATCCATCGCTACAGTTACTGGAGTGAAAACGCCATTTATCGTGCATGTTGCTATTGGAATCGCTGTCAAGTTAGAGTCACTAGATATGCTAGTGATATCTACCAATTTTAAGGAATCTCCTTTTCTGTTCACGAGATTAATGCTAAAATCAGTTTCGTGAATAATATAATCTTTGCAGTCCCATCCGGCTTCCGCTAAGCACTTTGGAGGCAATGCCTTCGACGGATTCAGCACTCCGAAGTATGCGAGTGCTCCTATCATTACCAGTATCACTAGGAATGCCCAACCGTATGTTGTTAGGAATTCCAGTGCTGCTTGTCCTTTTCTCATTCTTTTCACCTCATCCTTATTTGTTTTTTATCTCAGCTTGTTATTTCATTTATTTGGCTTCTGCCTGTATTTCTCCTCTAGCTGTTGTATTGTAGGTTCCAGAACTTTTCACATAACTTGCTAACATGTCAAATTTAGGTCTGTCGCCACTAGCAAGACTAATTGCAGCCGAGTCATTAAAGTAGCAATGTACTTCAGCAGTTCTACCTGCTCCTAGAGTAGTAAGTGAAGCACTACTCCCGGTTGCAGCGCAGTTGACTTGTGGATTTGTTCCCACCAAAGCAGTGGCAATAAACTGAAAGGTGGCGCTTTCTCCGACGTTGTTTTTGAATTTAAAATAGAGCGAGCCATTGGTGAATAGCTGGAACTCTGTACATCCAATTTCAGGCGCAAAGATGCATTTGGGTGGCAGTAGTTTGCTCGGATTCAGCACTCCGAAGTATGCGAGTGCTCCTATCATTACTAGTATCACTAGGAATGCCCATCCGTATGTTGTTAAGAACTCTAATGCTGCTTGTCCTTTCCTCATAATACTCAACCTCTCAGATTATTCAAATACCCTAAACACTTATATTATCATTAGTTTATGCTTGTTTATTATCTTTTTTGTGTTTTGTTTATATAAACTTTTTGTTTTTTTAGCCTTATTCTGCTCTTCAGCGTTCGTCTCACCAATATTCTCACACTACTAGCCCGCCCATGAAGGCTCCTAGGACTGCTGAGCATATGAAGTACATCGCAATTGCTCCGAACAGGAACAGGGGGATGTATTTCAATCCTCCTCTTACGTCTCCTTTCTCTATGGTGCTTATTATCATTGACGAGAATATTGCTATTATGCTTATCGCTACTATTGAGAATAGTTGGAAGTCTGATGGTTTGATGTTGGCTACTGTGAACTTGAACATTGTTGAGCTTGATTGCTGGAAGCTGGTGCTTATCCTTGAGCCGAATGTGAGCATGATGGTTAATAGTTGTTTGGACAGCGCAAATAATGCTGGCATGATTCCTATGACTATTGCTGCCATGAATATCATGTAGGTCAGTGTTGCTGCTGTCATCTCATTCTTAAGCGCCTTGGTCTTCCTGAGATTAAGAACTAGGCTGTCTATGACTTTGGTGACGCTTCCTCCGCTCATTATCTCACTTTTTATTAGGTCTATACTTCTTCTCAGGATGGGTGATTCGTATTTCTCTGCGAATTCCTGGAGTGAGTCCCCGACATCGTTGCCTGTGGCTACTCTCTTGCTCACTAGGCCTATCTCTTTTGCTAGTACGCCGAATTCTGGCTTGATGGCTGACCAGAGTGACTTCTCAAAGCTCATGCCTCCTTTAAGGTTGGTGGACACGACTGATAAATAGTCCGGTAGGAAGTCTTCCAGCACCTTGGTCCTTTGGTATATCCTTATGTTCAGGTAGAAATACACTGACAGTGTTATTATCAGGGTGAGCAAGAGCTGGATGGTGACCCATGATACGAAGGTCATGATGAAGAATAGTACGGGAGCCTTGTCTTTTACCATCGGGTATATCACTGGTACGTACACAAAGTAGGTTATTACCAGTGTGATGACGAATAGTATGCCGAAGAACTTGTAGGGCACTTCATCTATCTCTGCCTTTGCCAAGTACTTGCCCAGTCCCGGCCTCACCTTCTTGGGTATGAAGGCTTTTCCAAATTCCTCAAGGTATGCTGTGACGCTGCTCATCTTTCAGTCCATAGGATTTCAATCATATGTTCACGTTAGGTCTTATGCTTTTGAAGAGAGTCATGAATGCTATTTCTATTAATAATAGGAAGAATGCGAACACCATGAAGGTGGTGATGCTGATGTTAAGTGATACCAGGCCTGCGACTATCATGAACATGGTCATGCCAAGGCTGGGAACCACCACTGCCAGGAGCATGTAGAAGAGCGTCAGGCTATTAAGCTTTTTTCCATATCTTTGAATCTCTACTAGCTGCTCATTGGCTATGTCCTCGAGCACTGCTTCAAGGTTCTGGGTGATATCTATTCCTATCTTGAGGGCGTTGTTTATCTGGAAAAGGATTCTTTTCATCTTCTGCGAAGGGCAGCTGTCAACTGCCTGCTCCAGAGCTTTCTCCAGGGGGGTTCCCAGCTCGATGTCCCTTACTATGAACTTGAAAAAGGTGTTGGCTACTCCGTAGCTCTGGCTGGCTTCCATGAGCGAGTTGACCAACGGCTTTCCCGAATTTAATTTTATGAGCAGAAATCTGCCTGCGAAAAGCACGTCCTTGTCAATCTCTTTCGCTCTCTTCCTTATCTTGGAATCCACTGCTTTGAGCAGGGTGATGTAGCCGATGAAGAAGAAGATTACTCCTATTACCAAAGATAGGATTATGGGCAGTCCGTTCTTTGACGTGAGGAAGAACATCATCACTGTCATGGCCACTCCTATCATGAGGGCGGAGCGTAAGGTCTGGCTCATGTATTCTTTAGGAGTTTTGTTGATGCCTGCTACTTTTAATTTGGCCTTTAGAATTGCGCTGTCTTTTGGTTCGTGTTTTTGTTCTGAATGAAGCATGAATAGTCTCCTGGATTGATGATGCGTATTTGAGGAATATGATTGATTGGATGATTATTGGAAAGTATTTTCCTAATCAGCTCTTAGCGTTCCCATGTAGTACTTGGCTATCATGAGGCCTATCTGGTTCACGTCGAATATCTGCTTCTTGACCATCCACTTGAGTATTCTTATCTTCTCTTTCAGGTCATTGATTATCTCGTCATCAGTCATGCCTGTGTAGAGCTTGAGCCTTTCCACTATTACTTCTGACTTGGTTACCTCCTCGAGCGTGTCTTTGCCTACATTGAGCTTCATAAGCACTCTCGAATCTCCGGTTGAGGTTACCTCTGCCAATTGCAGCGTCCTCCTCTTGCCAGTCCTCCTATTCCTGTTCTGGATGACTATAAGAGAGAGGGCAGCTATCATTGGCTTGGGTATCTCGATGGGTGGATTGGTCAGCCTCATGACCACTTCCTCTGCATTGTTGGCGTGCAGAGTGGCGTATACTGAGTGGCCTGTGTGCATGGATTCGAGGAGCACTTCAGCCTCTCTTTTCCTTCTTATCTCTCCGACGATAATCCTGTCAGGCCTCATCCTTAGGCTGTTGACTAATAGGTCAAGCATGGTGACTTCTCCCTTGCCTTCCGGGTTGGGAAGCCTGGTCTCCATCGGCACCCAGTGAAGGTTCATGGGCAGGGTGAGCTCTCTTGTGTCCTCTATGCTGATGATTCTCTGGTTGGGAGGGAAGAAGTTGCTTATGACGTTTAGCATGCTGGTCTTTCCGCTTCCTGTTCCTCCGCTGATGAGCACTGAAAGCTCGTTCTGGACTGCTAACCAAATGAAAGCTGCTGCTTCATAGCTGAGCACATTCTCTTGGATGAACTTGGTGATGGTCCAGGGGTCTTGGGAGAATTTTCTTATGGTGATGGTGTTGCCCTTGGTGCTTATGGGCATGAGAGTAGCGTTTACTCTGTCACCTGTCATCAGGTGGGCGTCCATGAGGGGGTTAAGGTTGGTTATCTCTTTTCCTACGTCCCTTCCTATCATGGTCGCGAAGTGCCTTATCCTTGCCTCTGACACTATCTTGATGTTAGTGATCAGCCAGCCGTGCTTCTTATGGTAGATCCAGACAGGCTCTGTGTGGTTGTTGACGACAATCTCCTCTAGAGCAGGGTCTTGGAGCAGTATCTCAAGCTTTCCAAGGCCGAGGTTCTCCTCGATTAGGTAGTTGATGAGCATGTTGGTCGTGTTGTCATCTGCCTGAGGGAAGTACTTGTGGATGAGCTTCTTTATCTCTCCCTTGAATCTCTGCCTGATGTTGACGAGCTCGTTCTGCTCTAGGTTCTCTATATCCTCAAGGCTCATCTTGGAGATGAACTCCTCCCTTATCTTCTCTAGAATTATTTTGGTCGCGTCGCTGATGTTGGTTATCGAGACAACATACTCAGGCACTGGCTTGTCTTCCTCTGCATAGATGCTTATGTCTACAACTATGTTGTTGACTGTTATGGTGTAGCGGTCTACTAGCTCTCTTCTCGCTGTGTCTGCGCTGCGTCCGGATGTGAATTCAGTCATTTTATTCCAATCCTGTTCATTTTTTTTTTAATTATATCATGCGTGGATTGCCTGTGGCGTGTTGATCTTCTGCATGTTCTTGATGAAGAGTAGCTTGTGCTCGAGCTCTTCCACTTCTTTGGTCAGTCTGTACTGGTCGTCAAAAGCTTCTTTGGGAAGCATCTGGATGCTATGCTTGGCTTCAAGAAGCCTGTGGGTCGCTTCTTCTATGAATCCTTTCTCAAGCATGGAGCGGGCTTCTTTGAGGTCATTTGTTATGCTCTCGATCTTCTTCTTGTCATAGGTAGGGTTCTTGATTTTTGAGTCTTCGTCAAGCATCTTGATATCGCGG
>JBGOZE010000064.1:0-6259 GCA_041479965.1 Candidatus Nanoarchaeia archaeon
AATGAAGGTTGATTTAAAAATTTTAGTAATTATAAATCATAAAAAAATAATTTTATTGAGTCAAGAACAGGTAGGCTACCATCTGCTCCTCTTCCTCAGGCGCTATTAGTGCGTGCTCTCTCATTATCTGGACTAGTTGCTGGGGGTAGCTGGTTTCTCTTTCACGGGCTTCAGATGCCATGTATTTCACCTCTTAAAAAAATTCGAATGCGCTTGGCTTTCTTTTGTTCATGTTCTTCACCTGCACAAAGAACAGGTTCTGGATGTAGGCTTGATTTTCGTGTAAGTTCATCATTTTCGATCACCCAAACTTTTTTTCGGATTAATAGGCGACGACTGAGCTTTTGAGGGGGTAAAGGCCTTGTCGTCGCTCAAATCCTTATTGATTATAACACAGATTTATTCATTTAAATACCCTACGTCAACATGTCCAGTGCTTCGTAAAACACAGAAAAACATGTCCAGTGCTATAAGCCTTCACCCACTAATCCTGACAAGCTTTATAAAACAAGCTCCTAACCCTCACCTGATGAAAGTCACCATTGTGAAGGATACCAGGCTAATCAAGGCAGTAAAAGACGGCCTTAGAGCACTTCCTGCCTGGGAGTGCCGGAGGAAAGTATTGAACAATCTGGAAGATTACAAAGTATATCTTTATGGAGGGGCGCTCCGCGACTTGATGACCAATAACATTAACGGGTCAGAGATTATCATCAATGATTTTGACTGGCTGGTTGATGACAATGAAAACCCTCGTTCAGTTGCCAAGCTCCTCAAGGGAGCAGAAGGATTGACTCGCAACCGCTTCGGCAATGTGAAGCTGGTGATGAACAACTTCGCAGAGATGGACATCATACCTTTCAGCACTACCTATCTGAACCTTAGCCAAGAAGCAACTCCTCCGTCCCAGCCAATAACCATAGAGAACATACTTCTGGAGTCAGACTTCACCCCTAATTCAGTAGCCTACTCTCTTAATGAAAGAGTGCTTTACGACTACAAAGCCATCCATGCCATCAAGTCAAAGGTTTTTGAGCTAATCAATCCCAAAGACTATGATTATGTGGTCCTTGCCAAGATAATCCTGCAATCAGACAAGCTAGGCTTCAGCCTGGGACCAAAAGCACAAGCATTCATCGAGGATAAATACTCTCCAAGACTTGACAAGGATATAAAAGAATATCTGGAATATAAGAATAAGTCTGAAAATTACAGCCGAGTAATCTCAAGGCTAAGAGAGATACAGCAGGATGCTGAAGAGGAATAAGAGCTTATTGCAAATATTCAATAACCTACATAATCAATCAGCAACAGGCACTACCTTAATCATCTTTTCTAAATCCGAAACCTTCTCCTTGAGTCTTGAATTTTCTGAGCGTATTTTTTGATGCACATCCATTGCATGAGGAAGGTCAAGGCTGTAAACACAGAAGACTCCTTCACCAATCTTTTCCCTGTCCTGGTCAGGCACCCCGCACCTTTGGCCATGACCTCCAGTATTATAAGAGCATTCTACATCGAGCGATATATAGGGACCTGCTGGGCTTTTGGATATCTTTACCTTGACATCAGTTGGCTTTTTAAGCACTTCCTTTCCATCATAATCTCTTCCCCTGCATTTTATCGGGAAAACAACAGACATGTAACAATCAATTGTCTTTTCACCCATGCTACCACCCCATAAAACTGAAGAAACCAGTAAAATTTAAAAATCTTCTGCTTAATGACTACTCCGGGATTAATATGAACCTAACCAAAACAAAAAAGTATTAAAAACATCCTTCGTTTCCACTTTTCATGCTTGAAGATATTGCAAAAACATCTGATAACCTACTACGCAAAGAACTGATTGTCCCTGAATCTAATAGAGGAGAATTATCTCAGCCCATAGTCCCTGAAAGATTCTCCAGCACAACGAGCCCGGTGCATGGAGGCATACTCCCTCCAGAATACACTTCAGTCACGACAATAGAACATTTAGAAAATTATCAATAATCCGTCAGTTTTTTCTCGACAATCGTAGTATTCCCGCCTGTGCCTTTCTGCTTCTTGGTTGAGATGAATTGGCTCTTGTCAAGCTCCTCGATCTTGCGCTGGAAGGTCTTATAGGTCTGCTTGCCGCCTTTTTCCTGGTAGACCTTGTAAAGGTCTCCTATCTTCTTGCCAGAATGCTCCTTGATGATGGCCAGGATGAACTTGGTGTCCTCTGCAAGCTCATTGCTGCTCTTGATGGTGAAGTTCTCCAGCTTGACAATGGCTTTCTCTACGTCAGCGACATTTATCTTCTTCTTGCTCTGCTCCTCAGCAATAAGAGCTGACTCTCTCATCAGGAAAAGCCCTGTCCTGATGTCTTTTATCTCATAGGTCTTCTTGGCAAGCTTGTTGAAAGCTCCTTCTTCCCAAACTCCTTCTGGAAAAGCATAGCCTGCCCTCATCTTGAGTATCTCATGAGTCTCGTGCTCATTGTACTGCTTGAACTCCAGCATCTCTGCCATGAGCCTTGATTTTATCCTGCTATCAAGAGTCACAACCCATTCCTTGAAATTGGTTATGAGGCAGATGCTCTTCTTGTAGATGTCCTCGAGGATGAAGTACAGGAAGTCATATTCCTCTGCCTTGTCAATCTCGTCAAAGATGAAGACAGCAGACTTCTTGTTGACCATGCTCGAGACTACCTTGTAAAGGTCTACGGTCTTCTTGTTCTGCACCAGCCTGTAGCCCAGGTGCTCGCATATCTCCACCACGACCTTGTAAGAGGTGTTGTTCTGCCAGCAATTGATATATATTGGAAAGATATCGTCTGTCTGCTCCTCAAGCTCTTTCACCACATGCCTTGCAGCAGCTGTCTTGCCAATCCCCGGAGGGCCGTACATGAATACATTCCTGCCATTCCTATCCTGGAACAATGGCTTGATGCACTCTGCGATAAAGCGCTGCTCTTTCTCCCTAAAAGGAAGTATTTTTGGCAAGAACTCAAAATCCAAAGCCTCCTCGTTCCTGATGAGGCTCTCACCACCCTTCAGCATGTTATCAAACAAACCCATGGAAGAGAGAAGCTTGAAGGCTGTTTAAATATTTTTTGCTGGCAAAGTCGGAAACATACCGGATTTTGTCAGCTCAAAAATATTCAGATTTTTGTTGTTGAAAAAACCCTGATTTTGAAACTCAAAAATTCTCAAATTTTTGTTGTTGGTTGACAACTCAAAAATCTTTTAATTTTTGTTGTTGGAGAAGCCGGAAATATCCTGATTCATTGAACTCAAACATTTTTAGAATTGATGTTGCAAAATAAAATAGAAAAGCTGCGCGAATCCTACCTGAATCTCTTCAGCATCTCGTCAACCTTTGCAGGATCCCATCCTGAGCCTATGAGAGCATCACGAATCTGGGAGAGAGTATAATCTTTTGCAAGGCAATCTCTTATATACTCATCGGCAGCGATCTCCTGGCCAGAAGGAAGGTTATCAGGAGATTCCTGTTGTGATGGAGACTTTCCTGCAGCTCTCGCTCCAGGAAGCCCTGTTTTTGAGCCAGGAGTTCTGGCTTTTCTGGCAAAGCTGACCACTAGGAACACTATGATGAAGATTATTGCTATCAAGCCCACTGCAAGGCCAATTGAATTAGTATCTAGCTCTCCTTTAACATTAACATCTGATTCATTCAATCCTGCCTGAGCATCCAGGTCTTCCTGTGTCTGCGCTTGTCCTGCCAGCTCTGTCTGCTGGTTCAGGTTCACCTCAGGAACATAGGTGCATGCTTCACTGGTCGCAGGCTTGTTTGCTGTTGAGTTGCAGTTCTTAATGTCTGAGCAAGTCCGAGTCCTAGTGCCAGTGCTTGCACACTCGCTCCACACACTGCAAATCCAGGAAGGCACACAAGCAGTAGTGTTAGAGCAGCCCAGGCACGAGCCGCTGCTTCCCCCGCCTCCGTCGCCTCCGTCACCATTATCTCCAACAGTACAGCTCTCGCTCTCAGCAGGCTTATCATCCTCTGTGCCGCAGTAATTATTATCAGTGCAAACCCTGGTCCTCAGGCTATCAATGCAGTCGCCATAATCAGTACACTCCCAATCCTCCACGCAAGGGCAAGCAGTCACTGTGATGGTGCTGTCATGAGCTGTATTGTCCAATGGAGTGCTGTTGACGTCAGACAGCTGGACATTCAAGAGCCTCAGGCTGCTCGTTGGCGGCACATGAGCGGAGTCCCTGGTCCTGAAGACTATCTTTGCCAATACTCCACTGCTGCTACTTGGGCTGCTAGAGCCAACTAGTGTGCTCAAGACATCGTCTATCAGGCCAGATGATGGCACTGAGGTATATGAAAAGCAGAAATCGCATTCGCCACCAGTATCAAGGAATCCTCCGTCAGTTATGTTGATGAATTCCAAGATGCTCTGATTATATGACAGGTCAAACTGATAGCCATACACATCTTCAACATCGCTGATAGTGACATTGACAGGGACATCAACTATGGGGCACAGGTCTAAGTCAATGGATGAAGGAATCACCTCAACAAGAGCAGATGCAAAACCCATTAATAGGATAAATAATACTGGAAAGAGAAAGAGCTGCCTGTTCCAATCAACATCCTTAATTCCCATAAAAAAACCTTGCTATTTCACAATAATAATTCCTGTTTTTATCTTTTTTCTTCTGATTATTTAAATTTTTGTATAGAAAGACAAAAAAAGTGATTTCTAGAATAGAAACTATTTCTTATACTCCTCAGGAAGCTTCAAGATTCTCTCTTCGAGCTGCTTTTTTCTCTCATCAAAGTTCTTCGCATAGTCAAGTATCGCAGGTATGCCCCTTGCCACAAGAGCATTCACTCCTACCAGCACATTCCCCTTGGCCCTGGCTCTCCGGGCTCTCATCTCCTCAAAATCATCTTTGGCAGTGTCATCATTGGCATACACCTCAGAATAGGTTGTGTACCATCGCCTGCAGTCAGCATACTCCCTGAGGTCAGTGATGAACTGGTCATAAAAAAGGTTGAGCATATCACTTAGGTCAGACCTTACCTTCATCATTTTTTTCTTATTTTCTCCCTCAAGCTCTTCTCTAAGCAAGGGGAGGTTGAGGCCGCTCATCTGGTTGAGGTAGCGCACAAATGCTTTTTCTGTGTAGAGCATGATCTCCGGATGGTACGATGTCGAGACTCCGTCCTTGGTTATGACTCCGAATTGGAGCTTGTCATTCACGCTGGAGTCCTTGGCTCCTTTTTTGCTGAACTCATAGGCAAGCACAAAGGCAGTGGCCAAGTCTATATTGTATCCCTTGCCAGTCTCCACCAGCCCCTCCATATAATTAAGGACGTACTCTTGGCCAGCTCCATCTACAGTGAATCTGGGTTGGATCGTATACCCTCTATCAGACCATCTCGACCTTTTGAGACAAGGGTCATATCCGGTGACATTAATTTCAGCAAACCCAAGCTCTAATCTTTTCTTTCCATCTGCAGCATACTTGCCGCCGACAATGAAATCCAAGACGTCTCTCTCATTGACAATGTCGCGCTTTTCTGTGACATTCAGGATCTTCTTAGAGACATCTTGCAGAGTATTGAAATGCATGTCCTCAATTTCGTGGACTACCCGCACTACTCCCTCAAAGGTGCCTGCTCCCATCAGCAGGAAGTCCTTATTCTCGCCTATCACATAAAGCTTCTGCGTATCATCCGTTTTTCTATCGCAGTGAGTGATGCTTCCCATGCTGTCAGCAGCCAGTACGAGGTAGTCATCTAGAGAATTAGCTCGCTCTTTCTCATCCTTGTCCACCTTCATCCCCAAAACAATAGTCATCCGTGGCTTCCTTGGATTAGCTAATATATAAACCTTTCAGTTTTATCAACTCCAGAATGGTTAATATATCACATTCTGTACTGGAAAAATCATCTTCTCTTCACTGAGAGCTCTTGTCCTTATTTTTTTTCATCAACTGCTCTAGGCTCCTGAATTGCTGGACATATTTAAGATGTTTCTCCGGCTCATCAAGAATTAACTGATATAGATAAGCCCATTTCTCAACCCTGCCAACCAATTTATTCACCAAATACTTCATCTGCTCCTTATCCATCTGCCTCGCAGCTTTCAGGAAATAGGTTGTCAGCTCAACTGATTTTCTCTCTTTCCTGTTCTTCTCTGCTAATTCCGCAAACTAGTTCGCTCATGGCTACCTCCTGCCTGCTGCTATTTTTTTGTGAAGTTTCTATCCCTATTATCCAAAATCTATGTGAAAAGTCAAGAGCCGTCTTGAAG
>JBGOZE010000065.1:0-6161 GCA_041479965.1 Candidatus Nanoarchaeia archaeon
A
The DNA here is from genome assembly GCA_041479965.1 of Candidatus Nanoarchaeia archaeon. Classification (GTDB taxonomy): domain Archaea; phylum Nanobdellota; class Nanobdellia; order Woesearchaeales; family SM23-78; genus SM23-78. The sequence continues at coordinate 2 of JBGOZE010000065.1, forward strand.
CAGAATAAAATCCTTTGGTTTAAAGTGGACAAGCATAAGAGTGAGAAAAAAGAGGCTGAGAGTGAAGAGCCTGAAATAAAGCATCAAGACGAGGTTCTCGTTAAGAAGATAGCTTATCTAGAGGAAGAGCTTGTGAGGAAAGACAAGACTATAGAGAAGCTGAAAGAAGAGAACCTGCTGTTGTTCAAGACAGCGCTCAAGAATTCTGAGAGAAAAGTCGATGAAGCTAAGAAGAAGGCAGAATAGCCCAATTTTCCTGCTTCTTTCCGAAAACTATAAAAATAACCTGTTCAAGGGTTAATCCTTAGTTGAAGGGAGTGTATAATGCATCCTGAGGATGAAGAACCACAAGAAGACGTAACAGGAGTGTATGACGACGAAGGCAGAGAAGAGCTCATGACAGATGATGAGATCAAGCCCGAGGAAGAAGCCTTCATGGCAGGCTATGATGCAGAGGAAGAGAAAAAAGAGGAGCCCGAAGACCATTATGAGAAAGCTTTTGAGCAAGAGCAGACTGAGAAGAAAGTGAAGAAAGAGCCTGCAAAAGCTGCTGCTAAACCAAAACCTAAGAAGAAGGCGGCAAAAAAGAAGACGGTAAAGAAAAAGTCTAAGCCTAAGGTTGCTAAGAAAAAGCCTGCAAAAAAGAAGATAGCTAAGAAAGCAAAGCCTAAGAAAAAAGCAGCAAAAAAAGCAAAACCAAAGAAAAAGTCTGCCAAGAAAACAGCAAGTAAAAAACTTGCTGGTTCAAAAAACAAGAGTTTTTTGAAAGCAGTAAAAAAAGCAAAACCTAAAAAAAAGGCAGCGAATAAAAAGAAGAAATAAATAGTTCCTGCATCGTCAACAAAACACTGTCAACAGAGTAATACTGCATCTCTCACTATTTTATTGTTCTCTCCTTTATCTCTAATAGAAGTTCCTTGACCAGGTCAGAGACTTTTTTCTCTCCCAGAACCTCGTTGTTCCTGGTCCTGACATTCACGCTATTGTTCTGAGCTTCCCTGTCACCGACAACAAGGATGTAATTGACTTTCTCGACCTGAGCATCTCTCACCTTCTTGCTCACAGTCTCTGAGCGCTCATCAATCTCAACTCTCAAGCCAGAAGCAACCATCTCATCAACTATTTTCTTAGCATACTCCATATGCCTATCGGCGATAGGCAGGATCTTGACATGCACTGGGTTTATCCATAGCGGCAGTTTGCCTGCGAAGTGCTCTAGCATCACTCCTATGAATCTCTCAAGCGATCCTAGTAGCGCCCTGTGGATCATCACTGGCCTGTGCCTTCTTCCGTCCTTGCCTTCGTATTCCAAGTCAAACCTCTCGGGCAGGTTGAAGTCCAGCTGGATGGTCGCGCACTGCCACTCCCTGTCAAGACTGTCCTTCACTTTCAAGTCAATCTTCGGACCATAGAATGCTCCTGCTTCTGGATTAATCTTATAAGCCAGGTTGTTCTTTTTCAGAGCGCTCTCCAAAGCTTTTTCTGCTATTTCCCAAACCTCTTTTGAGCCCATAGCCTTGTCAGGCATAGTGCTCAGCTCAAACCTGTAAGCCATTTTGAAGACATCTGTGAATATGAATTTAGTGAAATCAATAAGAGCATCTACTTCGCTCTCAATCTGGTCCATATCACAGAAGATGTGAGCATCATCCTGGGAGAATTTCCTGACCCTGGTCAATCCTCCAAGCACTCCTTTAAGCTCATTCCTGTGCAAGGGGGCGAAATCAGCAATCCTCAAGGGAAGTTCCCTGTAGCTTCTTAGGCTGCTCTTGTACATCAGGCAATGCGACGGGCAGTTCATTGGCTTGAGCACAAATTCTCTCCCATCCACGTTCAGTATGAACATGTCTTCCCTGAAATGCTCCCAGTGGCCAGAAGTCTCCCATAATGCCTTATCATAGAGCAGAGGAGTGATCACTTCCTGGTATCCTCGCTTCACATATTCTTCTCTCACGAACTTTAAGAGCTCGTTATAGATTATGGTGCCTTTGTGGTGGAAGAATGGGCTGCCTGGGCTGTAATCATGGAACATGAAAAGATTCATGTCTTGGCCTAGCCTTCTATGGTCTCTCTTCTTGGCTTCCTCGAGCTTTGCTAGGTAATCTTCCATCATCTTCTTTTCAGGGAAGCTTATGCCGTAGATTCTTGTGAGCATCTTGTTCTTGCTGTCACCTCGCCAATAGGCTCCTGCAAGCTTGATGAGCTTTATCGCTCCGATTATTCCTGTGCTTGGCACGTGCGGGCCTCTGCACAGGTCTTCAAACTCTCCGAGCTTGTAGGTCGTTATTTTCTCTCCAGCTGGAAGCTCTCTCAGAAGCTCTATCTTGTAGGGCTCGTCCTTGAATATCTTCAATCCTTCTTCCTTGTTTATCTCTCTCCTGGTGAATGTAAGCTTCTCTTGGATGACCTTCTTTATCTCTTCCTCTATCTTCAGCAAGTCTTCATCGTTTATTTTCAGGTTGTCAAAATCATAATAGAATCCATCATCAATGTTCGGGCCTATGGCTACTTTCACTCCTGGATGAAGCCTCTTGACAGCCAATGACATGACATGGCTGCTGCTGTGCCTGAACATATCAAGCCCCGCATCAGTTTCAAAAGTCAGTATGTCAAATTCTCCGCTCTCCTCAACTGGCAAGGATAAGTCTATCGGTCTGCTATTTATCTTAGCGCCCAGAACCTTGGCTGCTAATTCTTTCTTGAACTTCTCCTTGACAATCTCCTCAGCCTTGGTTCCTCTAGGGAATTCTTGCTCAGTCTTGTCTGGGAAGCTCAGCTTTATCTTGCCGCTTGCTTTGGGCTCAGCCTCTTTCCCTGCTTGTTTTGCGCTTTTCTTTGCTGCCATTGTAAAACCCCAGAGTTTAATCTATTTTATAAACGTTTTGGGTAAAGGAGAAAGAAAAATGCCTTTACCGCTTGCCCACGGTGTACTGGTAAGTGTTTCTCTTCCCAGTGTTCCTGTACCTGATGAGGTTGGTTTTCCTCAGCTTCTTCAAGGACATGGTCACTGAGCCGATGCTCACTTTCAATCTCTCAGATATCTGTCTGGATGTGAACCACTTGCCCTTGTTCTTGCATAGAAAATCATAAACTTCCTGCTGTCCCACTTTCACCCTCCTCTTTAAGTATTAATTGACACCCGGAGTATATAAGCCTTTCTCTTTTTTACCCCGAAAATCCTCTTTTCACCAGGTAATCAAGGCCACGAGCACCAGCACAAAGCCCAGTGCAAAGGCAATCCAGGCGTACATCTCGTACTGGGTCAGGCTCTTGAAATAAGCCTCAATCTTCTCAAAAGTCTTATTGAACCACGTCTTTATCTTGTCCAATATCTCGTTGAAGTCAAAATCCACTGTACACCCTCTCTTTAAACTATTTCTTGACTAGGGAATATATAAACCTTTGTAATGAGTAAGAAGTTAGTAAAGAGTTAACAGCCTTTATCAGCGTGAGCGATGCTTCAGCTCATCTTACCTCTTTGAATTCCCGATCTGCCAAAGCCTTACTTCTTCTTATCTCCTTATCAAGCAAGGCTTTAGAATAAAGATACTCAAAATCCTCAAGCCAGTCACCTTTATCATTGAAAGTATTGACTCTGAAGTTTTCAGGCACTCCTAATGGGGCTTCACTGGAGTAAACCAGCTTGCTCCTATAGAGTAAGCTGAATAATGGCAGTGGCTTTCTTACGTAAATGATTGTTTCTCTTCTTCCGCTCTTGTCAGCAAAATCTTCTTCAGCCCATGTGATTATCTCAAGAGTGTACTGAGAGCATGGGACTGCCTTTCCAACATATCTCACTTTGGTGCAGGCTAGTGCCTCAGGATAATATTGCGTGCTCACTGTTCTCTTCCCCAGCTCAGATGTTATCAACCTTGCCTTTTCATCAAGGCCCAGGCTTTCTGCCTTCGCTCTCTTTCTATCAACTGTTTTTTCTATACCAGCAACATCATTTGTTTTATCCATAATCACACCCTTGACGTGAAAGAAATCAGGGACATATTTAAAACTTTCCTTTTCTCCACTCCGAAATGGATACAAATAGAAAAGTTTATATAATTCAGCCCGAACAATAAGCCATGAACAAGGTCGGGGGTGGACTATTTGGATAAGCTTGAGAAGAAGATATTCTTGATATGTCCTGTAAGGGGAATAACAGAGATAGAGAATTCTCTTCTGCAAGACTATATTCAAGGGCTTGAATCCACAGGGACAAAAGTGCACTATCCGCCAAGAGACACCAATCAGGATGACACTATAGGATTGAACATCTGCTCTGAAAACAGGGATGCCATCAAAAACGCGCTGGGAGTAAGCCTTTATTACAATCCTAACAGCACAGGCACTGTTTTTGACATAGGAATGGCTTTCATGGCAGAAAAGCCGATCTTCATCATCAATCCAGACTCTCTCAAGAGCCCTAATCCCTCTGAATTGGAAAAGTTTCTCAATGAATACTGCATCAACTCAGGCAGGAAGGGCATCTCTGATTTCTACATGAATGCTCTCACCAGGGCAAGCAAGATAAGGACGCTGAAGCATATCGAGTATGAATGGAAGGATAACAATAGGGATTTCCTGTTCGACTTCGGCATGGCTTTCATGGCGAAAAAAACAATAACCTTGTCCAACAGAGAGTATGTCGAAACCCAGAGGACTCCCTACAAAAGCTTCCAGAACGTCCTGACGGAATTACATGACCAAGTGCCACTGAGAAAAATCAGATTCTAATAGAAGTATGATTTTTTATCAATAACCTTTTTAAACCAACCAGTTATTCTCCAAATATAAGAGGTTTATTTATATGTCAGAGGAAAAGCAAAAAATATCACCTAAGAAAATCAATGATCACTTGTTCGAGATAGAGAAAACCGGCAACATGAAAGTTCCTGTCAGGATATATGCCAGTGAAAAGCTCATGAAGAATCTTGAACAAGACAGGAGTCTCCAGCAGGGAATGAACGTCGCCTGCCTCCCAGGCATCTATGGCCAGAGCATCATGCTGCCAGACGCCCACCAAGGCTATGGATTCAGCATCGGAGGAGTAGCTGCATTGGACTTTGAGCACGGCTGCATAAGCCCAGGAGGAATAGGGTTTGACATTAACTGCGGAGTAAGGCTATTAACAACTCCTCTGAAAAAAGAGGATGTTGAGCCTAAGATCAAGGAGCTTATTGATTCCATGTTCAGGAATGTTCCTAGCGGAGTAGGCAGCGAGAGCTTCCTGTGCCTCAACAACCAGGAGCTTGACGATGTCTTGAATCGCGGAGCAGCCTGGGCTGTTGATAAGGGCTATGGCTTCAAGGAGGACTTGGAGCATTGCGAGGAGAACGGAAGCATGAAGGATGCTGATGCCAGCAAAGTCAGCAACAAGGCAAAATCCAGGGGAAGAGAGCAACTAGGAACCTTGGGAGCAGGCAACCATTTCCTTGAAGTGCAGTTTGTCGATCAAATTTTTGACAAGAAAGTCGCAGAAGCCTTTGGCATAACAGAAGAAGGACAGGTCACTGTGATGATACACTGCGGCTCAAGAGGATTAGGACACCAAGTATGCTCTGACTATCTCAGGCAGATGGAAGAAGCAGACCCTGCACTAGCCAAGAGCCTGCCAGAAAAAGATCTCATCTACGCAAAAGCAGGCAGCCAGCTTGCAAAAGATTATTTTGGGGCAATGGCAGCAAGCGCCAACTATGCCTGGGCTAACAGGCACATCATAGCGCACCAGATAAGGAAGTCTTTCAAGGAAATACTCGGGCTCGAGCCAGAGAAGCTGAAGACTGTGTATGATGTTGCTCACAACATAGCCAAAATAGAAGAGCACATGATTGAAGGAGAGAAGAAAAAAGTTTATGTCCACAGGAAAGGAGCCACGAGAAGCTTGCCTGCAGAGCATCCTAATGTGCCAGAAGTGTACAAGCACGTAGGCCAGCCAGTCATAATCCCAGGAAGCATGGGAACATCAAGCTACTTGCTCGTCGGAACACAAAAAGCAGTAGATGACACTTTTGGAAGCACTGCTCATGGAGCAGGAAGGGTGATGAGTAGGACAGAGGCCATGAGAAGTTTTAGGGGAGAACAGGTGAAGAAGGACTTGGCAGAGCATAATATTTATCTAAGAGCAGGGAGCATGAAAGGAGTTAGTGAAGAGGCTCCTGCAGTCTAC
>JBGOZE010000066.1:0-6103 GCA_041479965.1 Candidatus Nanoarchaeia archaeon
ATTATTTGCAATATCCCAAAGCCTTGTTTCAGTATCCCCATTAGTCATTTTTCTTCTCCCCTAATTGTTTCTCCATCATTATTTCAACTTGTCTAGATATCAAAAAACCTTTTTTCTTACAGAACTCCCTGTATTTCTTGTAAAGCTCTTCATTAACTCTCAGAGTAATATTCTTCGATTGCATAATTACATCCTTGTTTTTATAATTTCCTCAATGCAAATATTATAAAATAAAAAATGTTTTAAGGTATATTTATTTTCACAGTATAATATTCCGAAGTGAACAATGAAGATGTTACCTTTACATTAGCTACCTTTAAGCCTGTTGGCACATCATATACTATCTTTCCCTTCTTTATTATACCTGGATTAACTTGCTCAAACATTAATGCTGAACCTTCTGGTTTTAAGTAAATTGCTGCAACAGTTGATGCTGAAAATTCTCTGTTTTGGTCATCAACTAATTTAATGTATGAATCAGAAAGATACTTTGCAGATTTTCCAGTATTTTCTACTTCAACAGATAAAATGACGAAGACACCACTGGCCTTTTCACCGAAAAATGTTCCACCTAAATCCTGTCCTATTTCCGTTGCTGTTGTTACATCTGTTATCTTCCAAGTAAAATCTCCTGCAACAAAACTATCTCCTAAACCATATGTCTTAGTATTTGGAGTAGATGGAGTTATTGCTTGCTGATTACTGGCCGTATTCTGTGATGGATTTGCCGTATTGGTTGTGTTATCTTTATTACTTTGGGACATTCCTATTCCCATGAAAATAAATATTAAAACTACCAATATCCATTTTACACCACCTGAAATTTCAAAGTTCATTTTTTCCTTTGTAATTTTGTTGGTCAAAGGTATAATTAAAATCGCACATAACATCACTAATATACCTAAGAATATAGAACCTTGTGCAATTACACCTAATCCTCCAAAGAAAAACAATACCCCAAAAATCCAACTGAAAATAAGACCTGCCGTTATTTTTTTAACTTCTTTTGATTTTTCTACCATAATACCCCCTCCATAAATACAAATATTCACAAATGTATTTAAATATTGCGATAAGAAGGAAGTTAAGACCAATTTAAGGATAATTTAAGACTTAGTTTATAAAGGGTATATACCTGAAAGGTAAGACTGGGAAAGTGTTTCCATTTAACCCGCTATCTATTACCCACTCTCGGTATGCCCCCGTCGGGATTTGAACCCGAGTTACTGCCTGTCTCTGATGTTCTACCGTGAGAGGGCAGTGTGATTGGCCGGACTACACTACAGGGACGGTTTGATGTAGTCTGATGACTTGGATTTTATTTATATATGTTTCGTCTTGTGTCTTGCCTTGCTCAGTGTATGAACAGCCAGTAGGTGAACAGGTTGATCAGTGTCAGTGGCAGCCCTATCTTGAAGAAATCCCAGAACGTGATGGTTACGTTTGCTTTCTTCTCTGCTTTGTGGAAGATGATGATGTTGCTCGCTGCTCCCATGATGGTCATGTTGCCTGCTATTGTGCTTCCAACAGCTAAGGCTATCAATCCTTGCACAGACACCTGAGCAAACTGAAGCATGGGCAAGTATAGCGCTACTAGAGGGACATTGCTGATTAACTGACTCATTATTGTGCTTATGATGAGTATCATCGGGACTGTCACAATATTCACTTTAAGGTTTTGTATCACTTGCTGGAAGAATCCAGTTGTCCAAACGCTTTGCATCAGTATGAACATGCTAGCAAAGAAGAGAAGTGTGTGCCAGTCAAGCTTCCTCATGATGTGGAATTTGCGTGAAAAAACCCTGTAAATCAGTACAGGAGCTGCCCCAGCAAGTGCTATCAACACCATGTTGAGCTCTATGTGATAAAAGTAAAGGATTATCTTAGCAAAAATCAATATTATCACCAAAGCCAAGGATATTTTAGCTATAAGTGCCAGTCCAGGATTCTTTATCTCTTCAGGCTTTTTTCTAATATTATTGTGGAACTGCTCCTTGAAGAAGACTTTCAGCAGCAAGAACAATAACCCTAAGTTAATCAAGGTCGGAATTATGAGGTGGCTGAAGAATACTCCGAAAGGATTGCTCATGTGGCTGGCTATTAAAAGGTTTTGGGGATTGCCTATTGGGCTCATAACGCTTCCAATGGTTATTGAGAATGCCAAAGCAAGTATGAGCAGCTTAGGGTTTAGTTTGTGCTGCTTTGACAATAGAAGCATTATGGGAGTGCCTACTATTGCTAGAGTGTCATTCATCAATAAAGCAGAGCTAATGCCAGCCCCAAATATTATGAACAAGAGAAGAGCATCAAGGTTCTTTGCCTTGCTAAAGAACTTATACGACACCTGATGAAGATAGCCGCTGTCCTCAAATGCTTGGCCAACAACGAACATGCCAAACAGGAACAGCATCACGTCAAGCTTTATCGACTTGAGAGCGTCAATAATAGATATGCTTCCTGTCAGCAGGACTGCCAGGGCTCCGAGAGTCATGACCTGCCACACCTTGAGGCTTACCCTGCCTATCTTCCTGACAATGATGAGCAAGAAAACAATTGCCAGCACAATCAAAGGGATTATCATCAGGCGCCCAGAATAGTATTTAAATAAAAATCTTTCTAATAAATAGAAAAAAAAGTGGGCCCAAGGGGTTTCGAACCCCTGACCACTCGATGACTTTCAAACCGCCGTCTGAAAACACAAAACGTAGGTTTTGCTAAGAGTCGAGTGCTTATGGCAAAGCATGTTCCCATAGCTTTTCTACCAGGCTGAGCTATGAGCCCACAATCTCAGACTTCATCTGAAAAACTAGGAATTATTTAAATATGTTTTCCTTTTAAACCTCCCATAAAATTTATATACTACCTCTTTTAAGGAATAAGCATCATGATGACCCCGGTTAAGGCGAAGTGCAAGAAATGTGGCAGGGAGTTCAAGTCAGACGAGTTCACCCTGGATCCTGTCTATAAGATGATGGTTTGCAGGGAGTGCGTCAAGGAGAGGCATGCCCAGGAGTTCTCAGCTACCAAGACCAAGCAGAGGGAAGAGCATAAGGTTGAGGAAGCGGCTAAGGTCAAGAGGGAGAAGCCTGCTGGCTGGGATGCTGAGGATGCTGAGATTGAGCGTGCTTACAAGAACAAGCAAGCTAGCGCTCCAGTCATTCAGAGGATTGATAACGAACGAATAAAGTACACTTGCAAGAAGTGCAAGTACGAGTTCGTGTTCAACACCATGAATAGAGTGCCTGGCAAATGCCCTTATTGCGGCGCAAGCATCGAAGGAGTATAATTCTTTACAATACATAAGTTTTAAAAACCCTGGCATACATATATAGAGTGGTAAGCATGCTTTACATACACCAACTAAAGGACCTGACTCCTAAGTCAGCGGATATTGAAGTGATCCCTGTCATAAGGGAGATCAAGACCAAGACTCCTCTGCCTTTGAAAGAGCCTCAGGTAAAGGACTATTTTGAGCTTTATTTTGTTTCTGAGAGCGAGAGAAGGTCAATGGCAAGAGCCTATGACCTCCTAGGCCCAACAGTTGACGTCATCCAAGCATTATTATCCTCAAAAGACAGTGATTATGAGGCAGTCAACCTCCAGAGAGCAATAACCATGCTCAAGGAGATCCCTCCTTTCATTCTCAACAACATCAACTACGCCAAGGACATCTATAGCTGGCAAGACACCTTTGTAGCTGGCTTCGTGCCATTGTTCAACTCATTACCTACATTGAAGGATAAGAGCCAGGATGAGAGGATTACTGTCAACAACATGCTCAACAGCATCTTTGAGAAGCTATTGAGAAGCACTGATTTTGCCTTCAACTACAAGGATGTAATCAGTGAAGGGCAAGTTTCAAGGATGAAAGACCTGTCTGAGAGCATGGAGAAAGGATTCTTCTTCCACGTATTATTAGAGGAAGAGATCAAGAAGCACAATTTTGAGTACATCAAGAGCAGGATTCCAGGGGACAAGCTCAGAAAGGCAGAGCTGATAAAGATAAACGTGGATGACATAAAAAAAGGAGTGGAAGCATCCTATGACCTGAACATGCGCATGCTCCAATGGGCCCTGGCAGTCTACGGTTATATCAAGTGGCTGACAGGAAGATAAAGATTCACCAATTCTTTCTAAAGATAAAGTTGATTGCAGGGCTGTATTTTCCTCTAGAGTTATTGATACCAGCACTGACATTGACAGGCCCAAGCCTGCTGTTAGCCTGGAAGCTGTTGATGTCCATGCCAGGCATGGATGTGTGCGTGACGCTAAGGCTCTTGACAACAGCATTATAGTCCTTAGGAAGGCTGTAAGTGATTGCTGCGTTCATCATGTGCATTTGAGGCATCCAGCTCATGCTAGCATTCAAACCCTTATAATTAGTAGAAGCACTGGTTAGAAGGTTCTTGCTAGCAGAATCATAGAAACCAGACACCCTGCTGTACTTGCCAACATGGGCGCTTGCCTTGAAGATTGGGTCCTTGTAGTTGTTAAGGATGATTTCCAAGCTGTCCTTCTGGCCAACAGTCAAGCTCACAAAGCCTGTTCTGCTCTTAAGATTATGATTGACATTGACCACTGCCTTGCCATAATAGGCGCTGACATTGAAGCGCTCAGCATTCCTGTACTGGTCAAGGTAAAGGTTGGCGCTGGCACCCCTGGCTGCCTCGTCTTCAGGCTTAATAGTCTTCTCCAAGCCGAACCTGAAATTCTTATTCTCATAATCGTCGCGTCTGACATAGCCAGGCCCAACAACTGATGAAAGTATGGTTTTCTTGATATCATTATGAAGGGCTGACATCATCTTTTTGAGATACTCCTGATGATCAACCTTCCTTTCCTGGGCAACAGGCTGGCGAGAAGGCCTTGTTTCCTCTGATTTCAAAAGGGTAGAACCTAACATGAATCCAGTAAGAATAAGCACCGCTGCTATTAACTTCTTCATTTTTAAAGGATAAAATAAAAGCTAATACTACACCTTGGGTTTTTTAGTATTTAAATATTTCGCCTGGGTGGATGGTTAAACCAGTTAGAACACGATTATTACTTACCTCTAAGGTGGTCGTAGAACTCATCACGGCGCTTCTTCTGCTGTTCACGATGATAGCTGGAAGTTCTTTCTAATTCTCGTTTTCTGAAGCTGATATCAGCCTCGAGCCTTCTCTTTTCCATTGATCCGAACCCATAATTGCTTAACTTAGAAGCATCACGCTGCATGTTAGTGATATTATCCTTCAAGTTCTCTTCTGCACGAAACTCAGTGTACTTTCTTTCAAATTCCTTTTTTTCAAACTCAGAAGTCTGTAACATGTTGTTAAACGCCTTAAACTCCTTGTCCCTCTGCTGGACCACAGGGCCATAATCAACAGAAAAAGTGGAGCTCTTCTTAGGCTTCGGCTTGAAGTCATCATCAAAGGGATAGGCCATAACAATAAGAATATGCTCGCAGATATAAATAGTTTTCTCTGGCGAGCTCCTAAAACCCAACCTTTTATAAACTCAGCCTCATTATCCTTATCTTGTCAGACAACATTGGTTCAGTATTTGCTTTTCGTGTTTGAAAGTATTTTTGCTTGAAAGCTGTTTCTGATGAGGATTTAGAATAGTCCGGAAGTGACACAATGGTCGGTTATAGGCTAGTCAAGTATTGCAGGCTGTGCAAGCAGAGATTCCTTATCAACCAAGGCGAAAGGATTCAGAACTATTGCCCTGATTGCGTGAAAAGATTTGAGAAGGAGGCAAAGAAAAATGAAAGGAAAAGTTAAATTTTTCAATGTGATGAAAGGCTTCGGCTTCATCTCAGCAGAGAACGGCACTGAGTGCTTTGTGCACCAGTCAGCCTTAAAGCCAGGAGTAGTGTTGAAGGAGAATGATGAAATAACCTTTGACATCGAGCAGGGAGACAGAGGAGCTAGGGCTGTCAATGTCTCAAAGGAAGCTGCAGAGGAGAAGGAAGCTGCTGAGGAAAAAGAAGCTGTAGAATAAGCTATTATATTTTGTTTTTTTTGTTAGTTTTTGAATTTAGCTAAGATTCAGAATCTTTCTATTTTTTATTTTTTAAGTTTCTTATAAGCTAGAAGTATCACTATTATCATCTCTATGA
>JBGOZE010000067.1:0-5955 GCA_041479965.1 Candidatus Nanoarchaeia archaeon
TCTCAAGATAATCCTGGGAGAAAACCTTCGCAGTACAAGAGGAAAAGAAATGAAGAAAATGAAATTCACAACAGTCAAATTCATGCCAAAAGAATACTTATCAGCCAGCACCACTAATATTTATGGCAATAAAATAGCATTAATGCTCTGGAGCGAAAATCCTCTGGGCATCCTTGTCAAGAACAAAGTAATAGCAGACTCTCACAGAAAACAATTTGAGCTTCTCTGGGGAATAGCGAAACAATAGGTTAGAATTAAAGGAAAAAAGCAAAAAAATTTTAATAAAAATTTTTAGTAAACAGGGTACGGGCTTGTGCCTGCTTCTAGGGCTATGTTCTTCACCTTGCTCAGGTCTTCTATCTTGTTGATTCTTAGCAGGTTGGGTGATTTGGTGTAGAGCAATTCCTGGATGTACAAGCTTCTCTCAACTGCTGGGCTGTAATAGTTGCTAGTGCCCGAGGAGTGGTCTATCAAGCCTCTCAAGGTTATCTCATCCTTGGTTATCTTGAACACAAATGCTCCATTATAGCCTGTGCTTCCTGTGTTCAGGCATCCTTCTCCCCAGCACCTATCATAGTTGTAGCTGTAAGCAGGTATTACGAGCAGATTATTTGCCTTGCTGAACAAGAAGGCTTTGTGCTCATACTCTGCTGTGCTCTGGGCGTATCTCTCGTCTGTCACGAACTTGGCTATCTCCTTGGGGTTCTCAACATCAGATACATCGAACAAGCTGATTTTTAATCCTGTAGTCTGGCCTGTTGCGCTAGCATCCCTGCCTATGCCTATGATTGTGTTATCATCATATGGGTGCAGGTATCTGCTGAAGCCCGGTATCTTCAGTTTTCCAAGCTCTTGTATGTCTTCTGGGTCGCTCAGGTCAATCACAAAGAATGGGTCTACCTGCCTGAAAGTAACCATGTAAAGCCTGTCTCCCATGAACCTGGTTGATTGTATTGTCTCTCCCTTGGCCATCCCCTTCAATGAGTCAAGCACTTTCAGGTCCTCATCAAGCGTGAAGACATTATTGGTTGACTCTGTGGTCTGGCTTTCTGCTTTCAGGTAAGTCCATCTCTGGCTGATGGTGGTTGCTATTCTCAGCACGTTCTTGTACTCATCCATGCTGAACTGGTTGACTACGTGGCCTGGCACTTTGCCATTGGCTGCTATCTTGATGTCTCCGTTGTCAACGCTCACCTTGTTGATGATGGCGTATTCCATGTACTCATACTCCTCAAGCTTTTTCTGCAATTCCTCATCAACCTGGTCGCTGAAGTCTTGCTGCTCTTTCTCAGACATGTAGTTCGCGTAGGTCTGCACTATCTGGAGTATCTTGGATTCTTTCTCCTGCTGCGAGAGCACTTCATCGTCTGTCTCTTTGATCTTTTCTATTAGTTCCCTATCAGAATCTGTTAGTTCAGGCATGAGCAGGTCAATTATTATCTTCTGCTGGAGCTCCCATTCATTGATGTACTCAGTATATGTGATGAAGATGTTGTTCTCTGACATGTACATGTTCTGGCTGCTTTCAACAGCTACGCTCTTTGAGTTCACGTCATTATCAGGGCTCTTCAGGTCTACTGCGTGTATGTTGGCGAACTGCACTGACTGGTAAGGTATTGGGTAATAGTATATCCTGTCAAAAGATATAGAACTCTTCACTGTTCCGTCAATGACCATGGGAGTCGGGTAAGTGTCCCTATAATATGAGCCTGTTGTGGTGATGAAGTAAACAAATCCTCCTATCATCCTTGACTCAAAGTAGTTACCCTCAAACTTGTACTCCTTAATCAGGTCAGGATTTTCCTTGTCACTCAGGTCATAGATGTTGAAGAAAGTCATGCCTTGCTTAGGCACAAAATCAATCTCCTTGAAATAATCAAGGTCATAGAAGTTACCATATACTGCGAGCTTGTCTCCGTTGATGAACAAGCCCTGAGGCTGGCTCTTGAACTTGATGGTCGAGACAATCTCTGCATCTTCTCCAGGGTAAGCCTTGATTATGAATACTGTGTTTCCTGTGACTGTGTATATATAACTGCCATCTGTCTTCATTATGTCTCCTTCATCAACGCCGCTCACTTGATTGTTGGTGGTCGAGAAAGCGCCTTCTTCCGCATTGACCTGGACAGCTGCATTAGACTCAGCTGCACCAGCTGCTGTTGGCGCGATAGATGAGCTTAATTTCATGGAGTCCATCATAACGCCGCCTCTGGTCCCGCCATAATAATCATAGCTCCCGCCAGCATTCTTCTTTACGAAGTCAGTGAACTCTGCTTCTGTTTTGAAGCTCTTGGCAGTGAGCTCCATAGTAGGGTCAAACATTGTTGCTTGAGCATAAGTACCCACAGTCAAGTGCGTGTCTGTAATGGCTACAGTGCCAGTGCCTCCTGTTCCAGGGCCTGATGGAGGTATGGTCTTGCATCCTGCCAATAGCAGGACAGCGACTAGCATTAATATTCCGACTGAAACCGCGACGGTTTCCCATAGACTGTTCTTAGCCATAAAAATCACCTTTTTATCTTTTTAATTGCTTTAATACCATCAGAAAGGATGCCCTATTATATATGTTTTGTTAAGGATTCAACCTGAGTTGAAGCTATTAAAAATAAAGATGATAGTTACTTAATAGTGGTTACAAAATCGAAACATTTAAATACTAGAAAAAACAATGAATAGTTATTCAAGGGGGAGAACATGAATGATGCTGAATTGGTGGATAAGATTAACCAGATCGTTCTTGAGTGTGGAAAAGTTGCTCTAGATTACTATTCAAAGCCAGTCAAACAATCCATAAAGCTTGATCAGAGCATCGTGTCAGAGGCAGACCAGCATATTGAACAAATAATACGAAAAGAGCTAAAGGGCTTATTGCCTGATTCGCATTTCATTGGAGAGGAAACCTGTGACCAAATGGCTAATAGCGCACAAGAGCTTTTTGAAAAAAAATACCTGTGGGCAGTAGACCCAATAGACGGAACTGTTAATTTTGTTTCACATTATGGTGACTGGAGGATTTCTATTGGTTTGATGAAAAAAGGAGAACACGGACATGTTCCGTTCCTAGGAGCGGTTTATCTCCCATTAAAAGACCAACTTTATTACACTGATGCTCAAGATTCATTTGTGGTCAATAGGGCTTCTACAGCAAACCCGGTGAAGAAAAAACTTGAAAAAAATGACTATCATGGAGATGATGATTTAAAGCAAAGAATTTTTGCTGTGAACGAGAGTAAAATCGGCAAATATGATTTCAAAGGTATAAAAAACCTCCGTGTACCAGGAAGCACTGTTGTCCAGCTCATCTCAACAGCAGCCGGTGAATCCATAGGAACGATTAGCTCAGGTCATATCTGGGATATTGCAGCAAGTCTTGCTGTAGGGCGACCTCTCGGGGTAAAAATGTATGATATGAAAACAGGAGAAGAGATAAAAGAATACGCGGCTGACAACTTCGTTACAGATGATGTAAAGAAAAACTGGAAAATGAAAAAAGACTATTTTGCTTCTAATGACTCTGCTAAAGATTACTTAATGAAAACAATTAAGTAGAATAATAAATAATAATACTCTTCTATTTTCTCTCTGAGTACTTGCACTTGCCGCAGGTCCATCTGTCCTTGTGGTTTGCCATGAACACTCCTGGCCCGCACTTAGGGCAGGTCTTGTTCTTCTTCTTGACGCTGTTGCCGCTGACCTCGTAGAGCTTGCCTATCTTGTAGGATTTGCCTTTCTTGACTGGCGCTGCTTTCTTTCCCACGACCTTTTTCTTGTCATCTGCCATTTTTGACCTTCCGAATCATAATTCCTTATCTATCATTCCTTCTTTTCTTCTGCAGGCTTCGTATCTCCTTTTTTCTCGCCTGCGCCATGCCTTACGAGCATGTAGTTGCTCTCAACGTCCTTGAGGGCTTTCTCATCATCATAGATGTTTACTTCTAGTGAGGCTGATCGGGTTCCGTAGGACGGCTTAACTCTCTTCACCACTACCAATTCCTCTTTAGCATTGAGTTTTTTCGCTAGCTCTTTCCTTATGTCAAGCCTCGAGGGAGTCTTGTCCTCATAGCCTATCTTGCCTGTGAGCTCCCTGCGCTTGAGCAAGGGCTTTTTCTGGTCTGTTATTATCTGGATGTTCATCGGTATCACTATTCTGATTATCTTACTTTGATGGCGTATTCTCCTTCTTTCTCCACGCCCATCTTCTTTGCGATGGTCGACTTCTCTACGTTCAAGAACTGGATTCTTCCTTGGACCACTGTCGCAAATGATTTCCTCTTGCAGATGGGGCATACATCTTCATCTGTGAATATCTTGCAGTTCCTGCATGCTTGTCTTTTGCTCATGAAAATCACCAGTCAGTTTATTTTTTATCTTGTTCCTTAGCCTATTCTTTTCCTTTTCCTCTTTTCTCGTCAGACTTGGGCTTCCTGGACCTTATTTCTGCTCCTTCTTTCAGGTCAGGCTCTATCCAATCTTCTTTTCCAAGGCCTGCCTGCCTCATGGTAAGACCGAGCTTGGGGTTGGCCACGTCCTTGTATGATATTGCGATTATCCTTGCCCTGCACTTGTCTCCTGTCTTGATGCTTCTCTTGGAGTCCTTGCCTTGCAGCACCTTGTCCTTGGTGAAGCTGACAAAGTCATTCATGGTCTGGCTTATGTGGATCATGCCATCGATTGGCCCTAGTGAGAAGAACACTCCAAAGTCAGCTATATCCTTTATCCTGCCTTTCACCACTTCTTGCATCTCAGGCTCAAAGGTTATCAGGTTAAAGGTCGTCTCATAGTATGATGCACCATCTCCAGGGATGATTATGCCTTCCCCTACGGAGTCGACGTTTGATACATCAATCACCAAGCCCATGTCTTTTGAGATGTAGCCTGCGTATTTGGCCTTCACTTCTGTGATTATGGCTTGCCTTAGGTCCATCCCGAACTTGTCAGGAGAAACCCTCACATGGTCTTTTAATTTCACTTTGTAAAACATGTTTTTCCTCACTGTTTAGGTTGTGCTAGTTTATCAATGTCAAGTATTTTTGCTGGCGCAGGCCGATAATCTTGGCTCCTTTCTCTCCCAGCCTCTCTCTGAGCGCCTTGTCCTGGGTCGCTACGTATGTATTTTCATCTGCCTTGTTCACTATAATATCATCGACGCTCTTTTTACTCCTGAAACTATGCAGGGTTTTTAAGTTTTTCTGTATTGCCAACGCGAGGCCTAGTTTTGCAGAGAACTTGTCTATCTCCTTGCCAGCTGCAGCCAGGCCATTGAGCTCTTTTATGCTCTTGTCAATTATGCACAGCTCAAAGGGCTCGTTCACTATGCGCTCTATCTCTGTGAAGATGTCCACCTTGAACTGTCCTGGTATTAGGAGAAAGTTGGTGTCGAGTATGACTTTTTTCTTCATAGCATCAGGGTAAGGGTAGGGTTTTAAAAAGATTGCTAAAAAAACAGACAATAGGATTAGTAATAAGAAAAATGATAAAGAGAAATAAGAAAATAAAAAAAGAAATAGTATGCCTATTTTCTCTTCTTGAGCGTGTCCCTGATATCCCTGAGAAGCAATACTTCCTCAGTGGGCTTAGGAGGCTCTGCCGGCTTTTCCGCCTGCTTCTTCTTCATCCTGTTCATGCCTTTAATAACCAGGAATATCGCCAGCGCAATTATCACGAAATCAATGATTGTGTTGATGAAAGCGCCGTATCTGATGGCTATGGCGACAGTTCCGTCAGCAGCATATTTTAATGGAACCATCAGGTCCTTGAAATCAACGTTTCCTAACAACAGCCCGATAGGCGGCATTATCACGTCAGCGACAAAAGAGCTGACAATCTTACCAAAGGCACCACCTATGATGATACCTATTGCTATGTCCATAACATTGCCTTTCATGGCAAACTCCTTGAATTCCTTAATAAAACCCATGTAACCACCTCCCTAATTATGTTTCAAAATATTAAGAA
>JBGOZE010000068.1:0-5125 GCA_041479965.1 Candidatus Nanoarchaeia archaeon
AATATGAAAAAAACAGCAGGGTATCAATCGACGGAAGTGGAGGTTTGGAGGCATAAACCTATTTTCCAAGCCTGAAAAAACAAGAAGTTGAAAAAAACAGTTGAGAATAGGGTTGAGAAGCAGGAAACAAGCAGAAAAAGCACAAAAAACCACGAGGTCATGCAAAACCAGCTGGAGCTAGGGAGCTGCAAGATCAATACTGGGTGAAAAGCAGGTCAGGCGGCCTCGAGCAAAGTTGCAAGCACAAAACCATCGGGTCCAACAAAATGAGGCTTGTTAGCCAAGGTGAAGAGGCAAAAATGATTTTGAACAAACCTCAAACAAGAAAAACCATCAGGGTTGATCGGAGTGATGCCAGAACTGCCAACAAATCGGCCAGAGTAATGAACAAAAGAAGGAAAAAACCTGAAAAAACACTAGGTTGCTAAAAAAACACGGGCTGACCTGATTTTTGAAAATAAAAAAAATAGAAAAAAACAGTTTGAGCCTAGCTGGAAAGAAAAAATAATTAGTCAACAACCCAAAAAAATCATTTCAAAGGCAAAAACCATTAGGTAAGTTATTTTTTTAGCTCGCTCTACTATTTAGAAAAGTTTATAAAGATTAATATCAAAGGAAAAATGAGTATCATGAAATTTAATAAGAACACTCTGAAATACTTATTTTATTCTCTATTATTGATAATCCTGACACCAGGAGCTTCTGCTTATACTGCCCGTTCAGGCATCAGCCCCTTGAATAGTGCGATTGAGCTAATCAGTAGGTTGTTCAACATTGAAGTGCTGCAAAACAATGAGGTAGTGCAGCAGGGCTTCCTCAAATTCATGATATTTATCGTATTATTCGCGGTCTCTAATTACAGCCTGAAAAAAACCAAGATATTCGATGCCAAGACCGCGGGCATAGTCTCCTTTGCCTTCAGCATGATAGGAGTCTTCATGATGCCTACGGACTGGCTGCTCGCAACAGGCGGATTGGTAACGCTTGTCATGAGCTCAATAATCTTCCTAGGATTCTTCTGGGGGCTAGCAATAGTCGCTGTGTTTGTTCTCAGGAAGAAAGGAGATGATGACAAGATGGGCTGGATAAAGAACCTATTAGGAATAATCTTGTTGCTCATCCTGCTCACGCTCGTAGATGACTGGGCAGTCATCACCCACACGCCCATAATCCTTCTCGCAAGAGAAGAATGGATTAAGAAGATTTTCATGAGAAAAGAGAGATAAATAATGGCAGTAGAAGCATTTGTTCAAAACGCGTACTCCAGCATCGTGAGCTGGACCTATGTACTCATAACCATACTTCTAGTTGTCAAGATAATACAGTTCTTCACAGGCGGAAGCCTCTTCGGCACTGGAAAAGACGGTGGCGGAGGAGGCGGGGGCGGTGGAGGAGATGGGGGAGGAACTGGTAAGGACAAGGAAAAAGAGCGAACCGCCAGAGATAAGTTTGAAGAGGGAATAAAGAACCCGGCTTATCTGAAAGTATGGGTCACCAATGAGGATGACAAGAACGTCTCTGGCGTCGAGATAACTGTGTTTGCCAAAGGATTCAAGGGAGAGCACAAGTACGGGCCTTTCAAGACCGGGCCTGATGGATTATATCCTGAAAAGGATTTCCTGAGAGTTCCCTCCGGAGTTCCTATCACTGTCAAATGGAATTACTGGCTGCCGAAAGAAGAGAAATACAAGTCACAGAAAAGAAGCAGGCTATTCTTAGGCACAACCAAGAAGAGAAGGTTCTGGGACCATACTGATATTACTCTTGGTCCTGGAGAAGAGAAGACTTTCGAGATAAGATTGCCATTCCAATCAGAATACCCTGAAGGGTTCGAGCCATTTATCCGTGACGTGGACACAGAAAGCGAGCCTGGAAAAATACATACTAAAGCAGTTGTAAAATCAACTACGGGATTGTAAAATGAGCATATTTTCAAGTGCAAGAGATGCATTCAAGGGAGAAATCTATAAAACAATAGATAAGAAGCATAACTCCCATAATATATTTGTAGCTATGGCGAGGAGCACCATTGTTCTCCAGCTTAAGATCAGCGACCTGATTGGAACTGATAAGGATTTGACTGAGTTAATGAAACTAGCCTTCGCCCATTATTTCGCAGCAACAGTAATCGAGAGGATTGAAGCAGGAGGACCAGGCTATCTAGACCTGCCATTACACGAACTTCAGTGGGCCTTCATAGATGGCCTTGATGAACTTACTAGATTGGACGGTAACCCACTTAAAGAATTCAACCATGAAAGGCTTACAGCTGGTTTGCTGGCAGGAACTCCTTATGATGCTTTTGAAGCTGGCCTGCTTGACAAGATAAGAACTGAGAATAAGCATCTGACGCGGAAGATGGAATCATTATTCAAGGACCTTGAGAAGATTGAATCAAAGATAAAAGAAGACTTTTACAAGGCATTCGCGGAGACTCTTAAAAAGTACGCTGCCCATCTAAGGACAGGCTTTACATCTGAAGCAAAAAAAGTTGATCAAATAGAACAGCGCATCGCTAACACTCCCGCTTTTGCTGGGGTAGTGGCTTATTATTTCAGCTCAATATTTTTCCAGGAGTCATATCTTGCGAAATTAAAGGACATATATATTTTCAGGAACAACCAGGTTGTACCTTATACTCCGTAAAAATGGCTCGCACAGAAGAAACCAACACATTAAGGGAAATCCTCAGAGCAGCTTTATCTAGATTCATCTCTGAAGGAGGAGATGGCGGACCTACCTCCAGTGAGATCAAAAAAGCCAGGAAAAAAGGCGAATTATTCTTCTATACTTGGTGGGCTTTCAAGACAGTAGAGGATTTTGACCACGTTAATAATAACAGCGAATATCCTCGAAACATAGGAAAGATGGACAGGGTGGAGTACGAGGAGCCCGGCACCAAGGACCGTGTGGTCATGTTCAACAATGAAAAGCCAGCTGGAAGCGTCACAGGAATGTTCATGGGAATGAACGGAATGACGCCTTTGGAGACGGATTTTGAAGACAGCCGAGCATATGACAGCACTCTAGCTGCCGAGTATCCGATAATAGCATTAGGAGCTGCTGTGGCTAGAAGAGAATCGTGGAAGAAGGATGAGCGCGGATTCAGAACCCTTAACGCAGAGGATCTGCGCTGGAAATGGCATAGGTTCGGAGGAAAAGGAGCAGACAAGCCATTCACAATTAGAGGAAGGCTGATTGAAAAAAGCTCTATAACAAGCAAACCTGGAGGAAAAGGAACCCACCTTCCGCCGTATCTTGACTGGGCGAAAAAAGTCGTTGAAGGAAGTGAAGGCACAGGAATAAATGATCATGAAGTAGTGGTAGAGTTCAAAGACCCTTCAGGTGTTACAGACAAGAAAAAAACTGATACCAAAACAGATAAAAGAGGTGTTACAGGCATCTTTGAGATTCCAGATATACCTGGAGAATCAACTATAATCTCAATTAGCAGCAAGGCCAAGACGCCTTTCAAGCAAGCTGTTGTTGAGTTCATGGAAAACCTGTCTTTAATATTGAACGATACTACCCAAGAAGCGTTCATGAACGTGGTGTTGAGCAAGGAGCCTTCTGCACCTAGAGCAACTGAAATACTTATTGAGCCAACTGGACCTGCCTTCAAGCACGACAGACATCTAGAAGCTCCTTTCAGCACCAAAAAAGTGACAAAAATTAATAGAACAGGCAAAACAATATATTTCCCATTCAAGATAACCAAGGGCATAGGCCAAAATAAATTCTATCATGTCTTTTTAATGACACCCAATGGTTCTACAGGAGGAAGACACATTACTGCGTTTGAACTAGCAAATCATCTTGTAATGAGAGATATTGATGTGGAGTTCAAAAATGGACCCGGAGGCGATCCTAAAAGCCCCAAGTATGATGGACATGACCAAAATAACCCTTACTATCACATATACCCTGCAGCAAAAGGTGTTGCAGTAACATGGACTGCAGACTTTGAAAATAATCCTCTAACGCTCTCTATGGGATTATTGCTCTTTGTGTCAGTGCAGCAGGAAGAATATTCTGGCGCACCAAAGCACCAAGAAAGCCTTGATAAGCTGATGTATTTACAAACCACTGGCAAAGGCACGCCGCGGGTTAAAGAATATTTAGAAAAGAATGGCGTGGATGACTTCAATTTTATACCTATATTATTATTGCCTATTTCCGGAGGAAGACCTTAAAATGGCTGCCGTATCATATGAAACAACAAAGGCGCACTTTGAATCTAAAGACTATCAGAACATCCAAGCATTTCTGCTGATGAATCCCTCAGATATCGATAGAGTGATGAGAGAAAATTTTAAAGATAATGACTTCAAAGAGGATAAAGCGAAAGCTGAGACAGAGAAGAACCTTCAAGACATAAGCCATGATTTAAGGAAAATTATGGAAACCTACAATAATAATTTGGATCATGGATTACAATGGCATACTGAAAAGGGCTTTGCAAGGCTGAAAGACATAAAAGAGAAAATACAAAAAATCTATGAAACCCATAAAGCAAAAATTGACAGCACTGAAAAATTAGCAAAATGGTTCAAGTATTTCAATGATATTGTCTTCCGGGTAGAGGAAATCTGGAATGAAAAAACAAGCAGTGGCCAGAAACAGAATGCTTTAGAAAAACTTAGGCTTAACAGGATTGAAACCGCCAAGATGTTTATCGAATCATTAGTGAAATTTGAGAAATTTATTGAGGAAGAAATGCGAAAAGGGGAACTGTGATAGAATAAAAGAGGTGAAGATCTTTTAAAAAACAAGTAGGTGAAGAACAATGGTTACGACCCAACTAGATTTTTTGCATTTGAGGACGACTGCAGGCTTGGCCCAACAGGTCAGGCGCATTGCTCGCAGGATGAGGAGGAAGAATTTCGCCAAGCATCTTGAGGAATGGGAGCATAAGTTTGACCAGGCTTTTGATAAGGGCGATATTGACAAGATCAAGAAAGCCTTTTCTGAGATTATGAAGATTACTGACAAGAAGGAGGGCTATTTGTATTTGATTGACAAGGACGAGCTTAGGCTTTTGAATGAGGAGGAGAAGAACGTCTCCAAGGAGTTGGAGTGGGAGAACACTCTCAAGCCTTTCCTTGAAAAGCTTTCCCAGACTAAC
>JBGOZE010000069.1:0-4929 GCA_041479965.1 Candidatus Nanoarchaeia archaeon
CAGGCCTTGGGCTGTTTCTTTTGCCAGAGCGAACAAATTCAGGGCAGAATTCGATATGAATGCCTGGATCGATCGCAACCCAGGAATTAAGAAGGCGGTGCTCTTGGGACTGCCCACGGTCGCCCAGTGGGTTGAATTGGGAAGATACCAGAAAGAGGCCCTCGAGAAGAGAGGAGTTGAAGTCCTTGACAGCATTGTTATATCTCATCCTTTCGACTGCTATCTTGTTCTCTGTGTTGGCAAGCTCGTCCTGTAATGCAATGAAGTTCTGTGTACTCTTGATGTCAGGATAAGCTTCAACCACGACATCAATGAAATTTCTAATAGCAGGTTCAAGCTGGTTAGCGGCAGCTACTTGTTCTTCAGGGGTTTTTGCATTAGACCATTTATTTCTTGCTTCGGTCACTGCCAGGAGAGTTGACTGCTCAAAATTCTTAGCTCCTTTCACAGTCTCGACCAGGTTAGGTATCAAGTCAGCTCTTCGTTGGTAGACTGTCTCAACATTTGCCCATTGGTTGTCCACAGTGACGTCTGCGCGGACCAGGTTGTTGTACATGCCTATGCCGCTTATGATGATTATCACGATTACTGCTATCACCGCAATAGCCACTATCCATCCTGTGCTCAATCCTTTCTTATTTTGCTTAGCCATCTTTATCATCTCCTGCGCTTTTGCGCGCAATAAATGTTTTTATTTTTTGTTTCTTTATTATCGAATACTATTAATATTATCCTGTTATCACTCTTACTCTTTAGCAGCCCTTCTCTTCTGAGCATCAAGCTTTTCGAGTATCTTCTCAATCTCGCCGTTGTCAAGCCATATGCCTCCACACTTCCCGCACTTGTCAATGGTCACGCCCATGCGCTTCTTCTTAATCATCTCAAGATCGCACCTGGGGCAATTAAGCCTAGGCTCTTGTTTTTTCTTGCTGCTGAAAAGCCAGTTCATGTCTTCACCTCGGAATACGCCTCATTTTTAAAATTTTCCGCTAAAGCCTCCTCCGCCAAAGCTTCCCCCGCCGAAACCGCCGCCACCAAAGCCTCCTCCTCCGAATCCTCCACCGCCAAATCCTCCGCTTCCTCCTCCTCCTCTCCTGCCGAACATGTCGGCGATGATCCAGGCAGCTGCAAAGTCACCCATTTTGCTATCAGACTTCTTCTTTTCTTTCTTGCCTTTGCCTTCACGGGAAAGCATGCTGAAAGCTATGATGAGCAAGATGATAAATATGATGAGAGGCATGAACTTAAGGATGGCTTGGACCAGAAAAGGAGTTGCCATGCTCATAAAATCTTCCTGGCTGCCAGCTTCTGTTTCAGAACTAGAATCATTCCTGAGGATAGAGCTGATAGCCCTCACACCCTCGAGCAAGCCTTCCTCATAGTTCTCATCCTTGAACTGAGGCTCCATTAGGCCTCTTCCTATCCTTCCAAGCAGGGCTGCATTGAGAACAGGCTCCAAGCCATAGCCTACCTCTATCCTGTACTGCCTGTCTGCCACCGCAAGGAAGATGAGCACACCATTGTCTTTTCCCTTCTCTCCCAGGACTTGGTGTGCTAGGCTGAGCGAGTATTCCTCAATAGGGATGCCTCCTGTGGTGTTGACAGTGGCAACAGCCATCTCCACGCTGGTGTTGCTCTTCAAGAAAGAAAGCTCCTTCTCGATTAGGAAGGCGTACTGCGGGCTGATAACTCCTGCTTCGTCATTCACAAAATCCGAGAGCTTGTCGAGGGCAAAGACAGGGGAAACTAGAAGAATGAACAACAATGAAAACGCTAGCCATTTCATGCTGCCTGATAAATAAGTGCTTTCTTAAAAAGCTTTGCAAAAAATATGAGAAAAATAAAAGAAAGCAATTAAGATGTTGAATCAACAGAGTCTTCCCAGTACTTCATGCAGCGCTTTATCTGCTCTCGGGTGGGGTTCTCTGCTAGCTCAAGCACAACTGGGCCTTCGCATCTCCTCAGGGCTTCTAGAGTCGAATTATAATCCCTGACTGAGAGATAGTTCGGAAGCTTGTGCTTGTCTGAGCGTCTGTCATTGCCGTGTAGATGGACAGATAGTATCTTGTAGGGTAGCTCCAGATATTTGCTTGTTGACTGGGCAGAAAGGTTGTTGTGCCCGGTGTCTATGCACAGTCCGAGGTAACTGTTGTTCTCTCCGATTACTTGGGCAAAGTGCTCTGGCTTGTAGCCGAGTATTGAGTTGCCACTCTCTCCGTTCCTGAGAGGGTCGTGCATGGTCTCAAGCGCTATTGGAGTCTTTAGATTGAGATCATAGTAGAAATCAACACTTTGCTCAAGCACGCTCTTCTCATCAGTGTCAATGTTGAACCTGGGGCGCTTGAAAAAAGGAAGATGAAAGGTTATGAGCGGATAGAACTCATAGATGATTATCCTGCTATCAAGGTCTTGCAGTATGTCCTTGGTTATTTTCCTTTCCTCAGGAGTTGAGAGCGTCAGAAGATCGTGATTTACCATTATATCAAATGGATGAAGATGGTATTTGACACCATATTCTTTCTGGAGGGCTGCCAGCTTCTCAAAGTTCTCATTAACGAGATTTCCGTCCTGGCCTACCAAAGGGAGCTCGTCAGTGATTTTTATCATCACAATATCCATGCCTAGCTCTTTCCAGGTCTTGGTGGCTTCCTCAATGGTCCCCCAGTATTTGTTCTGTCCTGCCCATAGCATATCATCGAGGAGATGATGTTAGACTTATAAATTTTAGGTATATATTCATTATATTTGCTTTTCAGCGGAATATTTATATCTCTGAGAAGCTTACCCTAAGCGATGATATTAGCTGAATGGATCAGTGACTTAGAAGCTCAGGTCAAGGCTTGCTATGACTCTAGATCAGCCTTTCAGCTGCACTTTCTCTATGACTTGCAGCAGACTGCAGAGTGCTTGGGCGGGCTGAAGCTCAAGGCAGATAAGGGATATAAAGAGAAATTATTCTGCTATGTGCCTAAGAAGCAGCAAGGCTTAATAATCGATAGGGAGGACGGAATTGTCGGAACTATAACTTCCTATGGCAACATCACCAAGGACGAATTCATTAATCGTTTCTATCCTGCTGGTGTGGATGACTCTGATTACGCTGAGGAAAAAAAGAAATTCAGGCATCATCCTCTCTTGGCTTTGCCAGTGCTGCTGACTCCTGCAGCTGTCTATGCTGTCAAGAAGTATCTGGAGCACAGCAAGGAAAAGGATAAGGAGAGAGGTAATAGATGAACTAGCTGGCAAACTCACAGGACTCTCTCGAACTGCTTTCCATCTTCTGTCCTGAATCGATGGCTGAAAAGCCCTTTTTCTAATCCTAGCTTATTCACTTGGTCTGTGGTCGCTACGATGATGAGCTCTTCTCCTGCAGATTTTTCAAGGCTCATCATTATGCTGGTCAGGTTGGCTTGCTTATGCACTCCTTCTAGAACTATCAATGTTTTATTGTCTTTTCTTTGGCTTGCACTAACTTTTTGTAAAAAGTAATTGATGTAATATGGGTGCACTGGGTCTGAATGTATAAATGACGAGCAGCTCTCGTTGCTGCAAAGCTCCTGCGCTACCTGTCGTCCCAGTTCATTCTTATCAGATGGGACTTCTAGAAGTAGTGAGATGGCTCTGCCTTCCAGCCCTATGTGTTCTCCTAATGTGTTTATATCTATCATTTCATGCATCCGTCTAATTAAGATTTGTATTGTTGGGAGAGTTTGCTCTTTTTAAATGTTGTCATTTTTACCATCAAATAGTAGTCATTTTTAGCAATATTTAAAAACATGGGTGATATGCTGATTCCAATGAAAGACTATTTTCAAGAGGTCAGGAAGGACGAGCGCCTCAGGCAGCCTTACCTTGACAAGGCACTAGCCCTCTGCCCGGAGAGCGTCTCAGAAGTAGTGTATGACCCTGAATTCTATGGAGCCAACAGCTACATAATGCAGCTAGTTGAGAAAGGAATCGTAAAGAAAGAGACTCTTGACTGCGAGCCTTTGAACCCGCAAACAACGCAGTTCGTGGTCATAGCTACGCCATCTAATATAGGAACCAATGAGAAGCACCCTGTTTTTGTCTCCTACGCTGCCTTCAAGAGATTAAGAAAAGAAAAAGAGTTCCTGAACAGCTTGATAGACCACGAAGGCCTTCACTGCAGCGATGCAATGTATGGAATGAGCTTGGAAGATGGTACAGTGATCAACCAGGAAAACATCAACCAGCTCCAATACAACACTTTTATGCACATGCTCGAGATAAGAGCTTATCACAATCAAATCATTCAGGCAAGGAAGCAAGATATTCAGAACAGGATGTTTTACAAATATAGCGAGTCCAGCCTAGACTGGGAGATAGATGCCTTGCATTCAATCGCTCCAGAGTCTGAGCTTGAAAAAAGAATTATATCTGATCCGTGCAGCCTTTACTTTCACTTGAGATAAAATAAATTATTTCAAGACCACTGGACACACTGGACAAACAGAAACTTCGTTTCTGAATCTGCTCTTGCAGACAACAAAAGCTGATGCTTTTGAGTCCATTGGCCACATCACTGGACAACCTTCCATAAAGTTTTTAAAAGGGCTTTTATTCTCTTGTCTAACAAATAAAAAGTAATATTTTATCTAAGCATATTGGGAGGCGTATTGAGATGGCTAACAAGGAGATTCAACCTATATTCATTTTGTCAGAGAACACTAAGAGGACCCAAGGCAGGGATGCCCAGAGGATGAACATCATGGCTGCCAGGCTTGTGGCTGAGACAGTCAGGACAACGCTCGGCCCCAAGGGAATGGACAAGATGATTGTCGACAGCCTTGGAGACGTGACAGTCACGAACGACGGAGTGACGATTCTCGAGGAGATGAACATCGAGCATCCCTCTGCAAAGATGATAGTGGAGATTGCCAAGACGCAGGAGAACGAAGTGGGAGACGG
>JBGOZE010000070.1:0-4375 GCA_041479965.1 Candidatus Nanoarchaeia archaeon
ATAAAATTCATACAAAAATTTTGGTTTATATTTATCATTAAATAGAACAAGTCCGATGTAAATATCATCCGGGGGCATTCCGGACATATCAACCACAATATTCCACATAAATGCCAAGGAATAAGATGATAATTATAAAGTTATTGTCTTTTTGTTATCGTTTCTCCGACTTCTCTTTTTATATTATGAAGAACTTATCCTATTCTTGAGACCTGAGTCGTATCCAACCCGGTCGGCGCATAGATTCTTTGAATAATCGAAACATTTATATTTAAGATTAACCATCTTGTAGGTATAACTGTGTTTACTAATAAAAGAATCATTAAAGGGCATGAGTATTTTTATCTTGAGCATAGTTTTAGGACTGGTGCAAAGGTGCAGAAAGTTTCCTTTTACCTTCCTAAGGATAAGCAGTTTAGTATCAGTGAATTCATAGGCATTAATAAGAGAATAATTGATAAGATAGCAAAAGAGCGTGCGCAATACATAGAAAAAAACACCATGTTTTCTAAATTTTTTAAATATGGAGCTCAAATCTACACTCTTGAGAGGGATAAGCTTCTTTTTCAGGTTTTTTTCAAGAAACTACCAAAAGAAGAGCAAACGAGAATCATGGATGTTTTTTTGCGTACTTTTCTTGTTAACAGCATGGAAATGGAGGGAGGGACTATTAGCTACGAAATAGCCAAAGCTCTTGATGAAAGAAAAAATATTGATGTTTCAAAGATTAACGCCCTTGATGTCCCACTTTATCATCAATTGAAGGAAGCACATAGCGCTCTTAGTAAAATGAGACTACGCTACCCAAAGCAAATCAAGGCATTGCATGGCTTGATTTATATGGGAATCTTTCCTTTTGCTGGGAAATTTCGCAAGAATAAAGTGACTTTTGGCGATATGACAGACCTTGCTATTACTTCTGACCCGGAAAAGATTCAGTCAGAATACAAAAAAGCATTAAACAATTATTATTCTTCAAAGAACAAGGTTTTTGATTTTGAGAGAATAATACTGTTTCATAAGGATTATCAGGCAGTTCACGGCTTTGCTGATGGCAATAGCCGTCTTGGCCGCTTGATAATGGTTAAACAGCTTTTGGATGCTGGTTATCCACCACTGCTTGTGCGGGGCTCATCTTCAAGAGCATACAGAACTTCTTTAGTTACCGCTATTAACAGAAAAGACAATACTGCTTTGTTGAAATTCTTTTATTCTGCTTATAAGCGAACCTATGAAAAATTCTGGCTTCCAAGCATTGAAGACGCTTTTCGGAGAAATTTCGCCAAAATGTAGAATTGGCTTTTATCGTCTAAGATTACATGTTTATAAAGCACTCAAAAACAACAATCTAGACATTATGTAGGTATAACTAATTTCAGAATGATTTGGCAGAATTAGTAACCTCCACTAAATTCCGATCCGAGGAAGGCACCTGCTACCGAACGACAAACAAGAGGAATTAATACGAATTGGCGTCTATCCTGGGAAAAAGTTGTCCTACTCTTGAGACCCGGGTCGTCTGCAACCCGGTCGGCGCATCCTTTTCTCCTATCTAAACACCTTAAAAACCAAAAACTAATTAAACCTAGTTCTCTATCTGTGGCTCATGGAAAAGGTTAGAGGCAGAAGTAAAGGCTCAATCCTTGTCATCTGCTCTCATTCAGATGACCAGGTGCTTGGTGTGGGTGGCGCCATAGCCAAGTACGCTGCTGAAGGCTATGAGATTCACACTGTTGTCATGTCTTTTGGCGAGAGCTTCAAGCCTCATTTGAGAAGGGAGATCATAAGCAAGACCAGGATCAAGGAGTCCCAGAGGGCTGACAAGATTCTCGGAGGTCACGGAGTCATCTTCCTGGGTCTGAAGGAGATGCGTTTCGAGGAGGATTTTGACAAGAGAGGCATTTCCAAGAACTTCAAGAACATTATTGCCAAATTAAAGCCTGTCAAGATTTTCACGCACTCAGCAGATGATGCCCATCCTGACCACAGGGCTACTTTCAGGATTGTTCTCAAGAGCTACAAGGAGATGAAGCTCAAGGCAGACCTGTACACGTTTGAGGTGTGGCATCTCATCAATCTCAAGAAGAGGAACAAGCCTAAGTTGGTAGTGGATATCTCAGGCACTTTCAAGACAAAAATCAAGGCATTGAAAGCTTTCAAGAGCCAGATTGACCTGTCAAACTTCTATAATTATCTTGTGCTCAATAATTTCCTGTTTTTCCTGGTCTACATAAAGGACGCTCTTAATGGAATAAAATATAACACAAGGTACGCAGAGGTCTATTACAAGATAAGATGAGCACTGTCAGCCAACCCAAGAAAGAGGTGCAGCAGGATGCGAATCCTGGCAAGAAAAAGCTACTCATAGCCACAGACAACTTCCTGCCAAGATGGGACGGCATCGCAAGGTTTCTGTCAGAAATAATCCCGAGGCTCAAGGATAAGTATGACATCACTGTGATTGCTCCTGATTACGGTGCGTTTGACTCCGGATGGGGGGATGCTGTCAGAATAATCAAGATTCCTGTCATGCGCCTAAGAGTGGGTGATTTCAATCCTCCAAAAATAGCGTCAAAGATAATACGGAGAGAAGTCAAGCGTTCAGACATAGTATTCTCCCAGACTATCGGGCCAATAGGATATTTAGCCATAAGGTCTGCCCGTCGATATAAGAAGAAAGCGATGTCATTCATTCATTCTATTGAATGGGAGCTCGTAAGCAGGGCAACAGCGCTCAGCCTGCTCAAAAAATACCTGAGCATCTTCACCAAAAGCGTTGTGAAGAGGATTTACAGGAAATCAAACCTGCTGATTGTGCCTGCAGAAAGCATCGGAGAGATTCTCTCGTGGCAGAGGATAGGCACCAGGAAGAAAGTTATCCATCTAGGTATAGACACTAAGAAATTCATTCCTCCCATCAGCAAGGATGAAGCCAAGAAGAACCTCGGCCTCAAGCCAGAAATGATTATTATCGGGAATCATGGAAGGCTTGGAAGAGAAAAAGACCTGCCGACCTTGCTGAGAGCTTTCATAATCGTGAAGAAAACCTATCCTGATACCTTGCTGCTCGTAGTAGGCGAAGGATTGGACAGCATAAAGAAAAAGCTTTCTGACACTGACGGAGTGATACTGCCAGGAGCAACCAATAACGTCATTCCCTATCTTCAGGCAATGGACATCTACTGCCTGCCTAGCCTTACAGAAACAACCAGCCTCGCGACTCTTGAGGCCATGGCTTGCGGAGTGCCTGTTATCGCCACAAAAGTTGGTTTTGTCCGCGACTACATCAAGCCAAGAATCAACGGCCTTTTCTTCAAAGAAAGAAACTCATATGACCTGGCAAGGCAGATAATGTTCCTGATAAGGGAAGCAGACTTGAGAAAGAAGATAAGCCTAGAAGCCAGAAGGACTGTTGAGAGGCAGTTTGACTGGAACAAGACTGCCAAGGAGATTGAGGAGACCATTGATGAGATGATAGGCTCTCAATAGACATCTGCTTTTTCCATTCGCTTCTGGTTTTTTCCTATCTTTTCCAGCTCTTCTTTGGATAATTCTTTTTTCTTGAGCCAGTACTCTCCTTTCACATTGTCCTTGCCTAGATAGTTGAAGTTTACCAGCTCGCGCCTGAAAAGCACGTGGTCATCCACATCAAATGAGAATATTATGTCATTGACTTCCAGCTCAGGATATATCTTTCTCATCTCGAACTTGGCAGCTATCTTTCCGAGAATTTTTTGCTTTTCAACATCGCTTCTTGGGAGAGAAATCATCTTGAGTCAGGTCCTATATGATCTTTTTTAGCTCTATGATATAATCATCAAACCCATTCTTATTGTATATCCTGTGGGCTTTTTTGTTATGGTCATGGACTAGTATCATTAAGTCATGCAGGCCTTTCTTCTTGAACCACTTCATGGTTTCATTTATCAGCTTCTTGCCTATGCCTCTTCCTTGATAGGCTGGCCTGACGTAGATGTTGAACAGGTGCCCTCTTTCCTTGAACTTTATATAGACAGGATTTTTCTTTATCTCTGCGCCTACATAGCCGATTATCTCTCCCTTATTTAGGGCGATGAAGAATACTGTGTTGGTCTGCTTGAGGTTCTGGGCAAGTCTTGAGCCAAGCCCTTTTTTAGCGTAAGCCGGATTGCATCTTTTGTCAAGCTTGCATTCCCAGAGAAAGAACTCCTGTTTTATCTGGTTGAGTTGTGCAAAATCCTTGGGCGTCGCCTTTCTTATTAGAATTGGCATTTTATATCTTCAGGCTCGTCACTTTGCTTATGCTGTCCTCATTCATGCTGACTCCGTAAAGGTTGTCTGCTTCGCTTATTACTGAGTCGTTGTGGCTGATGATGAGGTACTGGGCGTTCTTGCA
>JBGOZE010000071.1:0-3886 GCA_041479965.1 Candidatus Nanoarchaeia archaeon
ATTTTCTTCCCTTGCTATATGGCGCATTTCTCTTGTTACAATACCATTCCTAGCTGATTCTATTCTTGTAATTCTAACCATATACTAAAAGAAGGGATAGCTACTTAAAAACCTTTTGCCCCTTGACTTCTTATTTTACTTTTACCCCCTCTGTCATACTTTCTCGTTCCTATCGGAACTCGAACTTTTCCACAACATTTATATTCTTCAAGTCTCTACTTTCGCGTGATGCTCAAGAAGTTCTTGAAGGTCGAGGGTTTCTTCATTTGGCTATTATTATTCATACCTGTCAGCCTTCTGGTAGCTTTCCTTACTCATAATAAGACTCTGACTTTCATCACCAGCATCTTAGCATTGATTGCCTTGGCTAGGATCATTGGCTTTGCTACCAAGGAGATTGCTCTCCAGGCTAATGCTAACATCGCTGGACTGGTGTCTGCCACTTTCGGTAACATCATTGAGCTCATAATAGCCATCCTGGCTCTTTCCAGGGGCATGATAAGGGTGGTTCAGGCTTCTATCATCGGAAGCATCATCGGCAACATCCTCTTCCTTATAGGGTTAAGCATCTTTTTCGGAGGCTTGAAATACAAGCATCAGAAGTTCAACAAGCAGGCTGTCAGCGTCTCCTCTACCATGCTCATCATAGCAGTAGTGGGTCTCACCATCCCCAGCATGTACGGCCTGACTAATCCTAACGCTGCTCATCTGTCTGTTCTTAGCGATGCTGTGGCTGTAGTCCTTGCTTTAGTCTACATCGCTGGCTTGGTGTTCACCTTGTTCACTCACAGAGACTTGTTTGATGCTACTGATGAGATCAGGGCTACCAAGCACAAGCCTATCCTGACCAAGAAGGCTGCTTTCTGGGTTCTCTTCATTGCCACCATTGTCGTGGCTGTTGAGTCTGAGCTGCTGGTCAGCAGCATAGAGGAAGCCACCATGAGCCTAGGGTTGACTCAGACTTTCATCGGAGTGGTAGTCATTGCTATTGCTACTAATGTGGCTGAGAAGATCAGCGCCATCAATTTCGCGAGGGAGAATAAGATTGACTTGTCAATAGAGGTCGGACTTAGCAGCGCCATCCAGATAGCCTTGTTCGTAGTGCCTATCCTAGTCTTAATCAGCGAGATATTCAATTTCGGGTTCAACCTGGTCTTCTCTCTTTTCGAGGTCATATCTGTTGTGCTTGCAGTCCTGATAGTCAATCATCTAGCTGGCGATGGCACTTGCAACTGGCTTGAAGGAGCCCAGCTACTAACTGTCTACCTGATAATAGCGACAGCGTTCTTCTTTTTGTAGTGCATTCTTTCCTTATCAAAAGTTTTCTGGTTTGTTCGGAATCTCTCCAAAATTTCATGATAGCATTATATAAAGCACCTCTAATCATTAGACGAGCATGAGATTGGGAGGTGGTTTTGTTATGAAAAGAATTCTAGGAATAGCGTTAGTGTGCATGGTTGTTGCCTTGACAGCAACAGCAGTATTCGCAACAACAGGAACAAGCAATGCGTGGCTGAAAAACCCTATCTTGAGGTTGTGGAATGCCATACACGAATTGCAAGCCCAGGTATCAAGCATTTCAACAACTCCTGGAGAGCCAGGGCCTCAAGGGCCTACTGGCGAGTGCTCTTGCGGATTAACAGCAACAGACTTTCAGGCATTGACAGCAAGGGTTGAGCAGCTTGAAGCAGGAGGGCAAAGCCCAGAGTATCTTCCTGACTGCCTGATTGACAGTGATTGCGATGACAATAACGCTTGCACAGACGAAGCATGCAACCCTGTGCTGGGATGCGTTTTCACTAACAACAATAATGCCTGTGATGATGGCAACCCCGACACTATCAATGATGCTTGCTCTGCGAGCGTATGCTCAGGAACAATTACCGGAGGAAGCTCGAGCAGTGAAGAATTACTAGTCAGCGAGATAATGTACAACCCTAATGCTGTGACTGACACATACGGCGAATGGATTGAGCTCTACAATCCAGGAGCTGATGACATAAACCTCAACGGCTGGAGCATAAAGGACCATGGAACTGACCACTTTGCCATAACTGAAGATTTCTTTGTGCCAGCAGGCAGCTACGCTGTGCTTTGCAAGAACACTGACAGCGCTCTCAACGGAGGAGTTGTTTGTGATTATGGCTACACCAGCTTCGCTCTTGGCAACACTGCTGACGCAGTAATCCTGGTAGCTCCTGACAGCACAGTAATTGACGAAGTTTCCTATGACACTGCACTTGAGCCTTGGAATTCATTTGACCAAGCAGGCTACAGCCTGCAACTAGACCCTGGCCTAGAAAGCTGGTGCAAGGCTTTTGAGCCTATTGGAAGTGGAGACTATGGGACTCCTGGCTATGCAAACAGCAACTGCAATGCTGGCTGAGAAAAATTTTTTTCTTTTTTCTTCATTTTCTTAATCAAATTTAGTTCGTTCAAGGACTTCGAAAAGTGCTTTTCTTTGAATGAACCCTATTTAAGGCTTGCGGTTTCAATCAAAAATCTCTCATCGAGCAAGGCAAAGCACTCTTGGTGAGACAAGATGAGCTTCCTCCAACGACCGAAAGGGAGTGAGATCTAAGGCGAACACTCATGCAAAGATCGAGCGCTGCAACGAAGCGAGAAGTAAAAAAGTGCCATCGCTATTTAGAGTATATTTGTTTGAGAAGAGATATGGTGGTTGTTATTACAATATTTGCGACTTCAGAATCCCTTGGAAATGATTGAGTAGGATGAGCGCCCCCTGCACCTAAGTTAGGTATAAGAAACCCAATGTCTTTGAATTTTTCAGATATTACTTTCTTTTCTACTGCCCATTGATGTAACTCAACAATACCAAAAAAGACATTGTTCTTAACTATGTTCTTGCAATTTTTGCACACTATTTGTTTTGTCGGTTCTTTTTTTTCTAATTGTTTATATTTTGATATTACCGCACCTTCATAGGCCCTTCGGCACATAACCAGAGT
Source organism: Candidatus Nanoarchaeia archaeon (assembly GCA_041479965.1). Lineage (GTDB taxonomy): Archaea > Nanobdellota > Nanobdellia > Woesearchaeales > SM23-78 > SM23-78. Next base: position 2,970 of record JBGOZE010000071.1, read on the forward strand.
GGAAAGAAACGCGTGATTTTGATAATCAACTATTGCTTCTTCTAAATCCAAGAGTATATCTGAAGGAGGAATCTCTTCAGGAATTTTAAAATCGCTTCTAATTTCCTTGACCTCATTCAAATCAAGTTTTAAATCCTGCCATTTTAGCTCTAACTCCTGATGCAACTGTTCTTTTTCATTAGATGGAGTCTTGTCATCAATGAATTTTAATAAAATGGGTTCTATCTCTTTAAGAAGAGCATCTTTGGTTAATCTTTTTATTATTTTTAGAGAGTTGTTAATTTCTAAAAAAAGAGCCTTCTTTCTCTTTTGATAATAATTATGTCTCGGATATTTTTGAAGGCTCGTTAGATTGGATTGATAATCATTAATTAACGATTGCAATTTTTCCGCTTCAGCCTTTATTTTCTCCATTGTTTTCATCTTTTTTTGTCTTAACATTTCTTTTTTTATTAAATGTAACTGGTTTGGCTTTACCACCGAAATCGCTGTTCACACACTCTATGCCTTTCTTTGTTATATGATATGCTTGTTTTGATTCTTTCTTGCGATCCATCTTATTTATGTATCCTTTACGAATGTTCTGATTGATAATATCTGTTGGATTTTGCGGTGCAGGTACTAAAATTTTCTTGTAATTTTCAATTATGTCGCTTATACTGAAGTCATTGTTGTCTTTGAAATGCATAAAATAAGCTATGGTCAATACTATATCTGGATGTGTTTTTGGATTTTTGTCATGATACAATTCAGAAAAATTCTCCGGAGACTTTGAATTGTATTGCATTCTTGAAACTTGAGTTGGTTCGTTCTGCTTATAATTCTGTGTAGGCGGTGCTGAAATCGGTGTTAGTAATGTGTCTAGTACTTTCTGAAACGCAATTTTTTTAAGTGATTCGTCCTTTATGTCTTCAACA
>JBGOZE010000072.1:0-3708 GCA_041479965.1 Candidatus Nanoarchaeia archaeon
AAGGTGCTCAGCCCTGTAAAGAACCTCATGAGCTCAACATTTGACGAGATAAACACAGAGACCTATATTCTTATTGACCAGCTGGTGCAGAGCCACAAGACCACGCTCATCTTCACCAACACTCGAAGCGCAACAGAAAGAGTGGTCCATCACCTAAAAGAGAGGTTCCCGAAGCATTACATGAAGATAGAGGATGCAAAAGAAGAAGCAGCTACCAAGGAGCTTGATGAGCTGGGCGAGATTGAAGGAGGCATTGGCGGCTACAAGAGCCTGATAGGCGCTCACCACGGCAGCCTCAGCAAGGAGCACAGGCTCAATGTTGAAGAGAGGCTCAAGAAAGGAGAATTGAGAGTGGTTGTATCCTCTACAAGCCTTGAGCTAGGCATTGACATCGGCTACATCGACTTAGTCATACTTCTTGGAAGCCCTAAGAGCGTCGCAAGAGCCTTGCAGAGGATTGGGAGGAGCGGGCATAAGCTTCACGACACAGCCATGGGAAGGATTATTGTAATGGACCGTGATGACTTGGTTGAGTGCAGCGTGCTTCTCAAAGCAGCCCTTGAGAAAAAGATTGACAAGATAGACATACCGACCAATTGCCTTGATGTGCTAGCACAGCAAGTCCTAGGAATTGCTATTGAAGATCAGAAGCATGTTGATGAAGTATTAAAGATCGTCAGGGGAAGCTACAGCTTCCATGAGCTCGACAAGCACAGCTTCATGGAGATAATCAGCTATCTGGCCGGCGAGTACGCAAGCCTTGAAGACAGGAATGTTTACGCCAAGATATGGTATGACAAGGAAACAGGCATGATGGGAAAAAGAGGAAAGATGACCCGCGTCATCTACATGACCAACATCGGAACCATACCTGATGAGGCCAATATAAAAGTTAAGATTGAGAACCACCTGATCGGCACCATTGCAGAGCCATTCCTTGAGAGGCTGAAAAAAGGCGATATCTTTGTGCTCGGAGGGAACAGCTACCGCTTCCTCCACACCAAAGGCATGACAGCCTATGTGAAGGCTACTACCAGCAGGCCGCCCACAGTGCCCTCATGGTACAGTGAGATGCTTCCCTTGAGCTATGACCTGGCACTGGAAATCCAAAAGTTCAGGAGGCTGATGGAAGAGCACCTTAAGTATGAAACTAGAAAAGATGATATCCTCGACTTCATCCATGCTTATCTCTATGTCGATGCGAATAGCGCCAACAGCATCTACGAGTACTGCAAGGAACAGTTCCTGTTCGCAGAGATACCTCACGACAAGAAAATAGTGATAGAGCATTATTCAGAAGGAGGAAAGAACAAGAAGATAATATTCCACACCCTATTCGGAAGAAGGGTCAATGACGTGCTCAGCAGGGCTTTTGCATTCGCCATCTCCAAGATAAACAAGAAGGATGTGGAGCTGGGAGTGACTGATAATGGTTTCTACATAGCAACAGACAAGTTTGTACCAGCTGCAAGGGTTTTTGCGATGATAAAAAGCGACAAGCTAAGGCAGCTCATGGGTTTTGCGCTCGACAAGACAGAAGTGCTCAACAGGAGGTTCAGGCATTGCGCAGCAAGAGCCCTCATGATACTGCGCGCCTACAAAGGCCACACCAAGAGCGTAGGCAAGCAGCAGCAAAGCTCGAGGCTGCTTATAAGCGCAGTGAAGAAGATAAGCAATGACTTCCCAATCCTGAAAGAAGCGAGGCGAGAGGTGCTGGAGGACCTGATGGACATAAAGCACGCCAAGGAAGTGCTTGAGATGGTCGAGAAAGGAGACATCCATGTAAAGGAAGTATTCACAGACATCCCCACACCCTTTGCCTTCAACCTTATAGTGATGGGCTATTCTGATGTCATGAAGATGGAGGACAAGCTGGCTTTCCTCAGAAGGATGCACAACATGGTGCTAGCGAAAATAGAAATGAACAAGAGGAAGTAGAGGTGAGACAGCTTAATTCTATTTCTCTAGACTTAGTCTTTCTCTAGAATTGGAACCAGAACGCAAGCCCTAGCACCCCAAGAATCACTGCTGAGGTTATTATGAACAGGAAAACACCGAATATCCTGTCGCTTAAATCCACTCTTCCATTTTCAGGCTCACTCAGCACGATGTTAGTGATTGCTAGGACGAAAATTATGAGAGTCAATCCTATGATGATCATCAGCATGGCGCCAATGCTAATCCTTCCAGGAGTCTTCTGCAAAAACTCGTAGAGAAAGCTTGCCAGCCAGAATATCAAAAAAGATGCGAAGCTGAAATAAATAGCATCGCTAAGGCTTGTACGGACAATAAAAGTGTTCATAACAATCAGATAGGATGATGATTATAAATAGTTTTTGCTGCAGATTGAAAATAGAGGAATCTTGAGTCACACCAAGCATTACACGGTGTACCTGAACATGTTGAGATAAGCCTTTATCTCTTCCTGGACTTCTTTGGCGTCCTTGATGAGCTCTGCCTCGTATTGGTCAGTGTAGGACTTGTAGATGAACTTATCCACGAGCGCTCTGTAGAAATAATAGGCGGGCCTGCCTTCCCATCTGTTCTCATAATCAGTCACCAGGATGGCGTCAAAAGTGAAATCTGCCCTTCCCTTGAGCAGCCTCTGCTTCACACCCTTAATCTCAAGCTCGACCTCTTTGAGGTTTTCGAAGACTGCGAAAATCCTTACCTCAATCTTGTAGTAATCACTCATCTTCTTGTAAGGGATGAGCTCGAACAGTATCTTCTTTCCGTCCTCATAGACTTCTTCGAAGTTCTTGTTCTCAAACATGTCGTAGCCGCGGTCATTGAACCATTTAGTGATTGTCCTGAAAAGCCCCTTCATGTCGAACAATCCTTCAAAGCTCATGAATTTGTCCTGGTAAACAATCTTTTTTTCAGCCACAGCTTAACCTCTTTTTTTTCAAATCATCTAAACAGCACTGTTAGGGTCTGCTTCTATTTTTAAAAACTTTTTTATTTCCCCTTCCAAGAGGTGCAGGTCCTTGTCAAATGGGTCGACATGCTTCATGTCCCTCTCGTTCTTGTAGAGCAGCTTGTTCATGAAAGTTTCCATTAGTTTGTGAGTAGTGACATCATCCTTGTAGCGCTTCTGCCAGTCAGTTATTATCTCGCCGTTTATCCTTATCTCCATCCTGCCCTGCATAACCTTGGTCTGCTTGCCATTGACTACCACTGGCACTTCTCTTGACTCCCACAAATGATAGGAGACAGAAATCTTGTACATATAATATTCAGTGACCTCTTTCTCTCCCCAGACATCCACCTCTAGCTCATTGCCTAGAGCAGTGTCTATCTTGTCCTTGTAACGCTTCTCATGCACCCTGAACTCCCTCTTCATCATCCATTTCCAGACCAAGTGGTAGAGCCCTCCCCAATCAAATGGGCCTTTCAGCCTGACCTTCAAGGGCATAGGAAAAATTTTGTAAGACTGCATAATATCATCCTCTGCCTTAATGATTATTTAAAGGTTGCGGTAATAAGTAATAAGAAGAAAGCTAACAAATCAAATTTATTATAGTACTATCTATAAAAAAACATAAAAAATAAAGAAAAAAATTAATGATAGCTGTTCATAGGAATTCTTTTGGTCTTTTCGTCAGAGCGGATCTCTGCATTATTGTTAAAATGAGAGATTGGACTTATTAGTAGCTGCATGCTGAATATCTCGTTGCCTTGATACTTACACACCAGCTCTATCAACCC
>JBGOZE010000073.1:0-3494 GCA_041479965.1 Candidatus Nanoarchaeia archaeon
ATTGTCCTCATAAATACGGCCTTCAATACCAAAGACTTTTTTAAATAAATCATTGACTCTGTTAATCTCCTTCAAGTCTTTTGAATAGAAAGAAACTAAATGTCTCCATTGCTTTATCTGCAAATGACCATCGCCAGTGATGATAGCCACTATTTCTGCGAGTTCTGGAGTTAATTTTGGTTTCATTTCTCCCTGAGTTAATGAAAGCATAAATTAATGAAAGAACGAGCAGTTATAAGCTTCACGTCAAGATGTCCAGTGCTAAAGATTAAATTTAAATTTAGGAACAGAATCACATAAACAATGAGCCTCAATAACCTAAGAAAAGAACTTGAACAATTAGCTGACAAAAAGCAGGCAGCTATTCTCCAGCGCTTCTTCAAGACAGGCAAAGGAGAGTATGGTGAAGGAGATGTTTTTCTGGGAATAAAAGTGCCTGTACAGAGGAGTGTAGCTAAGAAATATAGAGAACTAAGCCTGAAAGAAGTCCAGGAGCTGCTGAAAAGCAAGATTCACGAGCATAGACTCATTGCTCTGCTTATATTGATTCAGAAATACGAGCGAGCAGAGGAGGACGCTAGGAAAGAAATATTTGACCTTTACCTGAAGAATACCGAGAACATCAACAACTGGGACTTGATTGACTTGTCAGCGCCTAATATTGTTGGCAACTACCTATTGGACAAGGACAGAAAGATCCTCTACAAGCTTGCCAGGTCAAGCTCCATCTGGGAGAAAAGAATCTCAATGCTTGCAACCTTTGAGTTTATAGGAAATGACGAAAGCAAGGACACATTGGCAATCGCTGAAATCCTTCTCAATGACAGGCACGACCTGATACAAAAAGGAGTGGGCTGGATGCTCAGGGAAGTCGGCAAGAGGGTGAGCCGGGAGGAAGAGGAGAAATTCCTGTGGAAGCATTACAAGCAGATGCCCAGAACCATGCTCAGGTATGCCATCGAAAGGTTTGATGATAAGAAGAAAAAGTTCTATATGAAAAAATGACACTTAACAAGAATAATGAACAAAAAAATATGACTGCAGTAATAAGTAATCAAAAAATCATAAATGGCAACAGGGTCAAGTTCATCTGGATAAACTGCGAAGACCACAAGAAGTTTGCGCCAAAAACTCAAAGCTATGCTATCTGTTTTGACAAGCAAGGAAGGATACTTATTGGGAGAAAAAGCAAGAAGCATACTTGGCTTTTGCCTGGCGGGACGATTGAAAGAGGCGAGTCTCCTGAGGAAGCCTTGCGTCGTGAAGCTTATGAAGAAGTCACTGTCAGGCTTGGGAAGATTAAGCTTCTGGGAGTACAAAGGGTCGATTATCCCAAAAACCCAAAAAAAAGAGAAGGAAAATGCTTCTATCAGCTGCGGTATGCAGCCATGATCCACAAGATAGAAAATCCTAGGCCAGATCCTGATTGTGGAATGATATGGGAAAGGAGATTTATAAGACCTGACGAATTTCTGAAGTATCTTCCTTGGGGAGCAGTTGGCAAGCACATTTCAGAGAAAGCCCATAACCAGTTTCTAAAGTGGAGTAAAGAAAAAATAAAGTGAGCCCGGTGGGACTTTCGTCAGCTATGGGGCTAAGCGAGCAACGCGAGCGCATGCCGCATTTTTTCGCCAGCCTTTCCTAAAGGCTGTTTCGAACCCACGACCTACAGCTTAGAAGGCTCTGGCGAGTGAATTTGGCTAAATCACTTGTCGCCCTATCCAGGCTAGGCTACGGGCCCACTAGGAGAAGTAAGTGTTTTGCTTTCTTTATAAAATTTTGCTAGAATTATAGCCTTAGCTTGTTAGCCAGGAGCACCAGCAGGAAGTAGATAGGGGCCGCTATGACCAGGATGATTATGGCGAGAATCCTAAATAAGAAGACTAAGCTGTGTGTCTGGGCTAGCCACGCGCCAATCGGTATGAAGATGAGAAATGGTATGATGACTGCTATGCTAAGGGTGGCAAAATACAGTTTCCTGTTCTCCTCGTTGAGGATTTTCCTGACTAGCAAACCTTGGCTCATCCCCATTATTGACGCTCCTAGGACAGAAAGGGAATTGGCTACGCTTATGCTCATCATGTTAGGGTTATAGACAGCCACGAGCGGCATCATAGCCAGGAGTAATGCTCCGAACACAAATGTTGGTGCTAACCCTACTTTCTTATTGAGGTAATTGGAGAAAGCGGGCCCTAGGAACGACACTGCTATCGTGAAGGCGAATATGAGCGCGATGTATTGGAAGACAGGCAAGTTGAGCCCTTGTATCTCATTGAAATTTTTGAGGTAGGTGTAGATGAAGATTCCATAGTACGAATTGCCTAGGATCTGCACCAGCCCAGTTATGGAGCTGGCAAGCAATAACACCAAGAGGTATTTGTTCTTGAAGAAACTCTTGCTTTGCGCTTTCAAGCGATAAGAGTAGTCCCTGAGGAACCCTTGCACGGCATGAGGCTCTATCTTCTTCTCCTTGATGAAGTGGAGCACATAGCCTGAGAGGATGAAGGCCAGAGTAGTTATCTCAAATGATATGAGGTAGCCAAACACTGGAAAGCTTTTTCCGAACAAGCTCATGCGGACCACATTAGCGCCCATAGCAGGAAACTTGTCGAATAGGTATCCTGCCAGCAGGAGCGAGACTCCTGTGATGATGACTCCATAGTGTGATATTCTTAGGAGGAACCTGCTCATCTTCTCTTTCTTTAGAGTCTCTTCCACCAGCTTATTGTACAGGTCTCCATAGGTGACCACACCTACACTTCCGACTAGCAATGAGAGCGAGAACAAAGCCCATGACTGTATGACCACTGCAAGAGATATGAACAGGAAGCTCAGGCCGAACAATATGCCAGCCTTGCTCATGAACCTCTTGCCTATGGTTCTAGCCTTAGAATATTCCTGCAGGGAAGATGATATTATGAGTGAAAAGATGGTCTTGAGGCCGTTGACTACACCTATCAGGAAAAATCCTGCGCCAGTCATGTAGAAAAGGATGTTGATGAATTGAACGCTTCCAAAGCCGTACCCTATCCTGTCGAAAATTTCTTTGACAGTGAGCAGACGGTTGTTTATCTGGTCTTCCCTCGACCTTTCAGGGCCGTGGATGCGCTGGAGAGTCTCCACCACCTCTTCTTCCATGAATCCCTGGCTGATGAGCTCTGTCCTGATGTCATCAATAGCCCTCTCCTCCTCAAAAGCCTTTTTTATCTTGTCTTCAAGTTCCTTGCGCATAATGAAAATCTTGGATAACGCGATTTATAAATTTATTGCTATGCCTCTAAAAATCCAAAAACTATTTATAGCCCAATGCCCGTAATCCTGTTTGAATGAGCAAGATTACATTTGCCTTCAAGCAGCTCGCAAAAAAGAGGGTGGGAAAGCTTGACAAGAAATGGGATTTCGATGCACGCAGCACTATAAGCGGAGCCCCTTGCGTAGCTGATGTTGATGGTGACGGAAAAAAAGAGATCGTCTTCGGCACAAAAAAAGGAAGG
>JBGOZE010000074.1:0-3479 GCA_041479965.1 Candidatus Nanoarchaeia archaeon
TCCTGTCTGATTTAAAAAAGAAATATAACATAACATGAACAAGCTAATTTCTTTTGTCAAGCAATTCACCAAGGAAGAAGTCAAGGAGCTTAACAGCTCTGAGAAGATAGGCAGGAGATACTTTTACATCACACCAGAGCTCAAGGAATTGAAAGACAGGATTCCCATGGAGCCATACTCAGAAGGCTTGCCCCTTGGAGAATTAAAGAACAACAAGTTCATTCCCAGCATAGCACTGCTCGACATCCTCGCCAAATATTCTGACAGGAAAGTTTTTGTGAACAAGAAAGGAGAGACAGTCTTCCTCTACAGCAGGGAAATCTACGAGGAGAATCTAGACAAGAGCAATGTGGATGAAGGAGTGTGCCTAGTGCTAAACAACCTAGGAGAAGTGCTCGGCTACGGCGAACTAATAAAAAAAGGCAGAAATAAACTGATAAAGAACCTTCTCGACAGAGGAGATTTTTTGAGAAGGGAGAGGGAGAAATAAAAAACTTCAGTAATTATCCCTTCACAATACTCTCCAATCCCAGCTTTAAGACTTTTGCGAGGAAAGGAAGGTGAGGGCTTTGCGGCTCATTCTCCATCTGCTCAAGCTTTTTCCCGTTGATGACAGCTATGTTTTTATTCCGGGCATACTCATAGGCTTGCCTTGAGAGCTCTGTGTCTGTCACAATCAGCTTCTTAGCCCATCTGCCCCCGTAGTTCAAGGCTACTGCATTGAATTTTCTCACCTGCTCATAAACTACTAGGTTGCTCCTTGAGATGTGGGCTTTGCATTCCACAACATAGAACTCTTTTTCATGGGTGTTGAACATCACCAAGTCATATTCCCTTTTTTTCGCATAGTCTTTTTCAGGAGCATAGTTCTTCACAAAGAGATTCTTGTCTATGAGCAGGTAATGATTCTTGAGCAGTGCTTGCTTCACTCTCTCCTCAAACTTCCTTCCTATCCTTGCAGGATTGTATTCTCGCATCTTAGCCACTCACTCCATTTTGCAATATTTTTTTCAGCCCTGTCTGACTTCTTCTTTCTTCACCTTCTTCTCTAACCCGCTGAAGGTCTTCTTGGCTTGCCCTACTATCTTGTCTCCGAAAGCATAGCCTGCTGCTCCAAACAATGCCCCGCTCAGGAGCTTGTTCTTTGCTTCTGGCGACAGGTCAGGCTCGTTTCTTATGTATTGCTCCAGCTTAGGCCCTACCAACAAGCCGAATATTCCTCCTATTGTCGCGTACTTCAGGTTGTCATTCTCCATTATCTTCTGGTGCGTTATCTCTTGGTAGATATACGCTGCTGAAGCCACGAAAATCGCTTCCTTTATCCAATCCATTCTTTCACCTCCAATTGGTTTTCATATTATTTCTTGATTATCCTCTGCATCAGCTTCTCAAGCCCTTTGTAGACTCCTATTGCTAATCCTTCCTTGACCAGATCGTTGCTGATACTGTATTTGGATTCGATAAGCTCCTTGGCTATCTTTCTCGAGAACTGGTAGGCTATGTCTGTTGGGTTGCTCACATAATGCTCCTTGGCAATTGTCAAGAGCTGCTCTCCTATGAATCCTAGTTTGTTAGGCCCTGGGCTTGTCTCATCTTCCTTGGTCAATAACTCATCTAATAAGTCAGTCATATTTCATCACCTTCATTGTTTATATCAAAAAACTCTTGTTTTTTGAACCAGCAAGTTTTTTACTTGCTGTTTTCATCTTTCTTCTTTGTCATGGATGGCTTTGTCTATCTTGTAGATCATTGCATTGTAATCTTTCTTGTGAAGAAGATAGTCCTGGAATGCTTCTTTTGCAGGAGCTTTGCCTTGCACTAGCTTGCCTGGTTTCTTAGGATGTGCTTTTATGCTGTTCTTGAAATTGAAATGTTCCCTTTCCAGCTCGATGATGTACTTCTTGGCATTTGTCAGAACTGATTCCTTCTCATCAATCTGCTTTTCCATGTCAGCTTTCAGTGCATAGCCTTTTTTCTCCATGCTTTCTTTCAGCTCATCGTTTCTCTCCTCAAGCGCATTATTGGAGGCGATGAACTCATCAATCCTGGCTTCAAGGCTTTTTATCTGAGGAGCCCTCTCAATCCTCAGGGCAATTGACTTGCTCACTCCTTTGTAGGCAGTATCAAGCTTATTGCTTATTGTGCCGCAGTTCTTGACACACAGCAAGGTTGAGCCCATGACTGCCATGGCAAAGTATTTCTTGAAATTCGGCGGGTAGAAATGCCCCCATATTCTTCTCACACTATAATATGCTACTGTGCCAACTGCTGCTGCTCCAATAGCCAGCTTGGTTCCCAAGCCTGTTTTTCTCCTGCTGGTTTTCTGCTCAGGCTCGTGTTCATCATTCAGATAGTCTTTCATTGTCATCCCCTCTTGGTTTTTTGATGATTTTCTGGTTGGGTGAGGTGTTTAAAATAAGCTCTTACGAAAAAACCGGAGAAAAAGCAGAGAAATCGGAAATAATAGCAGGTGGTTCGGAATGACGAGATATAGTAAAATTAATAAGCCCCACAAATTTCCGCAAAGCCATGATACCTGAACAGCACTTCAAAGCACTGGAAATCATAGTCAACACGCTGAAAGGAACGGGCATAGACTGGGCAGTCATAGGCAGCACTAATCTAGCGCTCCAAGGAGTGGATGTTGAGGTGCATGACATTGACCTGCTCACTGACAAGACAGGAGCATGCAAAGCATCTGAAGCATTCAAAGAGTATATAGTCAAGCCTGTGGAATACAAGGAGAAAGGTAGCTTCAAATCGTATAATGGCCTGTTTAAAATAGAAGGTATAGATATTGAAGTCATAGGCGAAATCCAGCACAAGCTCCCGAACGGAGAATGGAGCAAGAAGAGCAGGATAGATGATAAGCTGCTCATAACCTATCATGGACTGCACATCCCGCTGACACCCTTAAGGGCAGAGTATGAAGCCTACAAGTCCATGGGCAGGCTTGAGAAAGCTGAGAAGATAAAGCAAGTTCTTGACAGGAGAGATTAAAATCTTACTCTCTAAGATGGTATAATCATCTAAAAGCCAGCGAACTCCTCCTTCTTGAGATGCTCAATCACGTCGTGGGCTTCGAGCTTCTTAATCCCAAAGCCTCTCAGCTCATCCAGGAAAGCATAGAACTCCTTGATTGTTGGGAACACAACATCAGCCATATAGTCATAGTTGCTTATCCTGAACACAGAATTGACATTATTGTTGGATGAGAGAAAGCTTAGCATCTCTTTCTTGCTCTTTGACTTCACAAACACAAAGCTCCTGTAGAACAAACCCAGTTTCCTGAAATCAATCAGTGAGGCGTGCTTGGTTATTATTTTATCCTCTAACAGGTTATAGTAGTTCTCGAACACAGTCGTGACCGGGATACCAGTCTCCCTGCTTATGCTGCTGAAGCTCTTGCGAGCATCCTGCCTGAGATGCTTGAGCACGCAGCTCTTGTTATCTTTGATTTTCATAACAAAAACACATAA
>JBGOZE010000075.1:0-3418 GCA_041479965.1 Candidatus Nanoarchaeia archaeon
AATAAAATAATTCGCTGATTATATCCAAAAATAGCCGGATGATAAAATATTACAAAATAAATTCGGGGCTCAAATAAGGCCGATAAAGATAAGAGAAAATAATAATAAAATAATAATAATAAAAATATTACGGATAAAAAAGGATTATTTAAATTATTTATTTAAATTATTTGAAAAGATTAAAAACTTATGTTTTTAGTTTTTCTTGGGAAAAGAAGGTGAGGAAGAAAGTATGAAAGTATTAATGCTGGGGTGGGAACTGCCGCCTTTTTTCGCAGGCGGAGTAGGAATGGTCTGCTATCATTTGACCAAGGCCTTATGCCAGCAAGGCACTGAAGTGACCTATGTGATGCCATTTGGCCCTAGGATGATAAGAAGCGATTACATGAAAATATTGGTAGCGGACAACCTCTTCCCTAGGATTGGGTTCCAGCTCAAGGAAGTTGCCACCATGCTAGCAGCCTACTCCACCCCGGAAGGCTATGATGAGGAGTTCAGGAAATACTTGACCACACTTACCCCGAGCGACAGGGCCAAGGCTTTGTACGGCCCTAATGTATTCCAGGAAGCTTATCTGTTTGCCAGGAAGGTCAGGCTGATTGCTATGCAAGAAGACTTTGATGTCATCCATGCCCATGACCATTGGACCTTCCCAGCTGCCATAGCAGCCAAGCAAGCAACAGGCAAGCCCTTGGTAGTGCACGTCCATATAACTGAGTTTGACAAGTCAGGAGGAACAAGCGTGAACCAGAGAGTGTATGATATGGAGCGTGAAGGCATGCAAGCAGCAGATCTGGTGATAGTTGTCAGCAACATGATAAAGTGCAGGATAATGAACAACTACGGGGTTCCTGAGTGGAAGATCAGAGTGGTGTATAATGCTGCTGAGCCCATGGACCAGAGCATCAATCATGATGCCAGCAAGATCAAGGAAACTGACAAGATAGTATTGTTCATAGGCAGGATAACCTTACAGAAAGGCCCTGATTACTTTGTAGAGGCAGCCAAGAAAGTGGTTGAGAAAGAGCCTAATGTCAAGTTCATAATGGCAGGCACAGGCGACATGCTTCCCAGGATGATTGAGCGCGTAGTCCATCTGGGGATTGCTGACAAGTTCATTTTCCCAGGCTTTGTCAATAGGGAAGAGGTGGCCAAGCTTAACAAGATAGCTGATGTGTTTGTCATGCCCTCAGTCTCAGAGCCTTTTGGAATCGTGCCTTTGGAAGCCATGTGGCAGGAGACGCCAGCCATAATCTCCAAGCAGTCAGGAGTGTCTGAGGTCCTCAACCACGTCCTCAAAGTGGATTTCTGGGATGTCAATGATATTGCTAGCAAGATTCTCGCCTTGCTTTACTACAAGAACCTGCACAATGAGCTCAAGCAGCACGGAGCAACAGAAGTAAGAAGCCTGACATGGGACAAGCCCGCCCACCAGTGCATGGATGTTTATGAAGAGCTTTTAAGGATGAAAAGAGGAGGCTGAGTATACTTCGCAAGAAGCGAAATGAGTGAAAAATAAGGGGTGAAGAAACAATAAGAGGTAAAGAATATGGTATCGGTTTGTTTTTATTTTCAAGTGCACCAGCCCATGAGGCTTAGGAAGTACACAGTATTTGACATAGGCAATAATTCAGAATATTTTGATGAGCAGAAGAACAAGGAGATAATCAAGAAAGTGGCAAACAAATGCTACCTACCGACCAACAAGCTGCTCCTCAACCTGATAAATAAGCACCAAGGCAAATTCAAGGTGAGCTTCAGCATATCAGGAGTGGCTCTTGAACAATTCCAGAAATATGCTCCTGAAGTGCTCTATTCATTCAAGGAGCTTGCCAAGACTGGCTGTGTCGAATTCCTCAATGAGACCTATTACCACTCACTTTCCTACCTGTTTGACAAGGACGAGTTCAAGGAGCAGGTCATGATGCACAAGCAGAAAATAAAAGACTTGTTCGGCCAGGAAGCCAAGGCTTTCAGGAATACTGAACTTATCTATAACAATGAGCTGGCTAACTTTGTCCAAGGAATGGGCTATCAGACCATACTGGCAGAGGGAGCAGACCACATACTCGGGTGGAGGAGCCCCAATTTCATCTACACTCCCAAAACAGCTGAGAAGATGAAGCTCCTGCTCAAGAATTACCGCCTAAGCGACGATGTGGCTTTCAGGTTCAGCAACAAAGGATGGGCTGAGCATCCCTTGACAGTCGACAAATACAGTAGATGGATATCATCGACCAATGGCAATGGCCACGTGGTGAACCTGTTCATGGACTATGAGACTTTCGGGGAGCACCAGTGGGAGGACACAGGCATATTCAAGTTCCTTGAGCAGCTTCCAGGTGAGATACTAAGGCACCCTGACAATGATTTCGTCACTGTCAGTGAGGCTGCTGCCAAATATTCTGCTGTCGCAGAGATGGACATCCATCATTTCATGTCCTGGGCTGATGTTGAGCGTGACCTGAGCGCCTGGCTAGGCAATTCTCTCCAGAACACTGCAGCCACTGAGCTTTACAGGATTGGCAAGCTGGTCAAGCAGAGCGGTGACGCAAAGCTCATCAATGACTGGAGAAAGCTGACTACAAGCGACCACTTCTACTACATGTGCATCAAATGGTTCTCTGACGGCGACGTGCACAAGTACTTCAACCCATATGACACACCCTACGAGGGCTTCATCACTTTCATGAACGTGCTCAATGACATTGTCATCAGGACAAGGGATGCGACCAAGAAAAAATTGGCCGATGGAGAGCTTGCCTACTCTCCTGATTCCAGCGGCAAATTCGCCCATAATTTCATCAGCGAGCATCCAAGCTCAGATTTGTTGGACATCAACATTAAGCTTGCTGAAAATACGCATTTACCAGAAGTTAGCACTACTGTAATAAAAAAATAACAAGAATAAGAAAAAAGCAAACGTAAGAAAGAGTGAACAATCAACAAGAAAATACTAAATAAGAAATAAAAAATGAGGTGAGCAGAACCTATGCCTAGAAGAAGCATGCATAAAGCAGAGAAAAGAGAAAAAAGGAAAAGAGGGCGACCACCCAAGAAGAGGGAAGGAGTAGAAGCGCCGGCTTTAAAAGAGATCCGAATTGAGGCTCCAAACGAGGCTCAAAAGCCTCAAGAGGCTCAGAAGGAGGCTCTGAAAGAGAATCAAATGAGCTCTCCAATCAGGAGAGATGCGCCAGAGACAAATTATTTCGTGCTATGCAACGGCAAGCCTGTGAAGAACATAAAAGAGCTTGCAGACATCATGGAAGAGCTTGAGGACCATGTGTTCAGCTTCCACGTGACGCCTGAAAAGAATGACTTTGCGACATGGGTAAAGGACATCTTCCAGGATGTTGAATTGGCGCAGAAATTAGCCGGCGTAAAAGACAAGAAGCACATGCAGATAGTGCTTTACAAG
>JBGOZE010000076.1:0-3076 GCA_041479965.1 Candidatus Nanoarchaeia archaeon
ACTTGGCCACCTCCTCCAGCGGGGCTACTGTTGCTGATAGCCCTATGCGTGTGAAATTGGTCTGGGCTTGCAGCCTCTCAAGGCTAAGGGAAAGGTGGGTTCCTCTCTTGCTGCTGGCGATGGCATGGATTTCATCCACAATGCACCACTGAACATCCTTGAGCTTTTCCCTGAACTTGATGGTGGTGAGCATGATGGCGAAGCTTTCAGGAGTGGTGATTATTATGTGCGGAGGCTTCGCGAGCATTGCCTGCTTTACGCTCGCAGTGGTGTCTCCTGTCCTGACACCCACCCTGATTTGGAGTTTCCTTCCGGAAAAGCTTTCCATCTCAGCCAGTGGCTCAATCAGGTTTCGCGAGATGTCATTCGCAAGAGCCTTAAGCGGGCTTATATAGACGCAATAGACCTTGTTTTCGAGCAATCCATGCTCTGAAAGCCCAATCAACTCATTGATTATCGCGAGGAAAGCACTAAGGGTCTTTCCGCTGCCAGTCGGGCTGCTTATCAAGGTGTTTATCCTGCTGTGAACATTGAGGATGGAGAATTTCTGAGGGGGAGCAAATGTTTTGAACTTGTGCAAGAACCATTCCTTGACAAGAGGATGCATGCTTCCTATTATTTCCTCGTCCTTGTACGGCTCGTCCATGAATTCAATCAAATTCTCACCTTTGAATATCATTGAAAGAAAAAGCCTCTATTTATAAAAAATGCGAAAGATGAATCTCGCCCGGAAAAATGAATTTCCCCCGTAAAGTTTATATATGATGCCCTATTCTTAGCTCTTATAGAGTTAGAAAGTAAAAATAAGAATAGGGGGTGATTTGATGGCAGAAAAAAAGAGCTTCAAGCTAGGCGCCTGGGCTTTCATGATAGGTCTGATTCTGGCAATAATTGTGGCCCTTATCAGCGGAGCTAATGCGCCTGAATGGGCGGTATTAGTGCTTGCAATCCTAGGAATTATCGTAGGATTGTTCAATGTGAGAGGCACTGAAGTCCAGAAGTTCCTTGTGGCAGCCATAGCATTTTTGCTGAGCTTCAGCTCACTCGGGACAGTGATTAAAGGACTCATGCTGAACCTGGTGGGAGTCGATACTTTCTTTTACCTGCTGAGCGTGTTCATGGCGCCCGCAGCAGCTGTTGTGGCTGTGAAGGCATTGTTCACATTAGCCAAGGACTAGACAAGAAATTTTTTATATTATTTTTTTTTAATCTTTTCATATTGAATAATCAATAATAAGAAAAATCTGGATTTTCACTCATCATCTTCTCTCAGAAGAGTGTCAGCGTCAATCTCCTTGTCCTCGAGCGCCTTGTCGCTCTTGCCGCAATAGGGGCATCTCAGGACTGCATTGCTGGCAGGGTTGTAATTGAACTTGTAATTGCACCTGGAGCAGAAATAGCTTTTGCCGCTAGAGAGGCTGGCTGACTTGGCTGCCTGCTTTTTCTTCTCATCTGCCACATTGAATCCTTTGAGGCAGGACTTGCACAAGGCCATCCTGGAATCGTCTCCCTTAGGCAGATACTTGATGTCTGTGACTGAAACGAACTTTCTGCATCTCTCGCAAAGAGCCTTCCTGGTGTCTTCCATCTCATCGAACATTGTTAATCACCTTACAAATATTAATATCAAAGTAATATGTTGGTTCTATACGGAAATTAGCTTTTTAAACATTTGTATACTCAAGAATATAGGATTATTTGGGGAGGTTCATCGATACCTATTTATATTGGCAGATTTATCTTTTAAATATGGCAACTGAAATAGGCTCAGCCTATTTTGAAAACAAGGAAAGGATCAGGAAGTTGATAAAAGAAGGCACCCTGAAAGGCGTAGAAATCCCGTCAGACCAGAAAAATAAGGATCACGCCTGCTATTTCTGCCTTGAGAAGATAACAGACAGCGGATACCTGGTCCAAGAGCAAGGCAAGGAGAAGGCAGCCAATACTGAAACAAAATATTATATAGACCACGAATGCTATCATGCTGCCAAGGAAGGAAAGGAAGAGCCTAAGGATAAAAAGAATCCCAGGTACTGGAACTGATGAACTCTCTCACAATTATTTTTTCTCTTTAGGTTTAGTGGTAAAATATTTGCAATATCTATTAACTTTGCATTCCTCGCACCTGGGCCCGATTGGCCTGCACATTGTCTGGCCGTGGATCACCAGGACTTCATTGACATCAAGCCAATACTTCTTCGGAATCATGCGCATCAGTTCCTGCTCTGTCTGCTCCCTGGTATTGGTCTTGACCCAGCCAAGGCGATTGCTTATCCTATGAACGTGAGTGTCTACTGGTATGGCTGGCTTGTTGAATGCATATACCATGACGCAGCCTGCTGTCTTCCTACCAACTCCTGGCAGTTCTAGCAGCTTGTCAAAGTCAGAAGGGACTCCGCCCTCATATTTTTCTAGCAGTATCCTGCTTATCTCCTTGATACGCCTAGCCTTGGTCTTATAGAAACCAGACTGCTTTATCAAAGGCTCAAGCTTTCTTATAGGCGCCTCTGCAATCTGCTTAGGAGTCTTATAAACTGCAAAGAGCTTTCTGACAGCCTTCTCAGTCATCTCATCCCTGTTCCTGGCGCTCAGCACAGTGCTAATTAAGACGTAGAAAGGGCTGTTGCCTGAGGACTCTCCCAGCATGCTCAGCTTGGATTTCTGTTTGAGTATTCGGATTGTTTTGATGATTCTCTTTGTGTCAGCCATTTTTAAAAGAACTGGGCCTGACCAGAATTTCGTCAACACAAGGGTTTGAGGAAATTCAAAAACCCTGTTTTTGTTATCGAACTGGTGATCTTCGCCGTGTAAAGGCGACATCATAGCCGCTAGACCACAGGCCCGTTTTGTTTTTAAAGAACAATCAGCAAGTTTTTTAAAAAGCTTTCTAATCCGCACTCCAATGGTAGTTTCAGGTAAATCGGAAGATTTAAATATGACTGCACCTAAAATCCATACTGATGTGGAGTTAGTATCATTAGGGCCTGAAGGTTTAGGAGGCGCGCAGGAAAGGATATTCCGCATCCTATTCCAAGAGGACGAGCTTACCTGGAAGAATATCATCTACGATCTTGTA
>JBGOZE010000077.1:0-3067 GCA_041479965.1 Candidatus Nanoarchaeia archaeon
TAGCATGTTAAAGGATTTCAAGGACAACATCAGAAGGATTCTTCTCTACGGATCAATAATCACCTTGGCTCTGCTAACAATCATCTTTGTGCTAAGCCTCAACTTCCCTGCTTTTTTCGAAGGCTTCCATAGGCTTCTCTTTCCGCAGGGCAATTATGTTTTTTCTTCCAGCTCTCTCTTGATAAAGCTCTTTCCAGAAGCATTTTTCCAGGACTATGCAAAAGCCATGATGTTCAACGCAGCCATCTTGAGCCTGATAGTGCTCTTCCTAGGCTCTTCCTCTGCTTTCGCCCTCAACAAGCCCAGACGCCACTAGGTGCGCGACACGTATTGCCTCTGGCAAATTGGAGTGAGTGCAGCAAATCTTCAGAAGCTTCTTAGCCTCTTCCTTGCTAATGCCAATGTTCTGAACATAAACGCTATTGATCTTGACTGGCTTGGGCATCTTCTTGATGATGTCTATCTTTTTCTGCATGTTAAGCTTCTCAAGAGCAGAGAATATCTTATTGTAATCAGGGTAATCCCGGATGACTACCACGACAGGGATTCTGGTTTCTTTATTCACAGAAATGGGATTGATGATGTTGAAGCCTGCCACTGCTATTCCATCCAGGAAAATAGCTTGGATCTGGGGCTTGAATTTGCACCCGTTGATCATCTCTATGATTCTGAAGGTGGCGTCCTCGCCATCTTTTTCCACGCGGCAGGAGAGCAAGCCGTCCATGAAACTACCGCCGCGAAAGACAGTGCCAACTACCATGACAAACTTCTGCAAAGGGTCAAACTTGTCAAAAGGAGCATCATCTATGCCGATGACACGGAGCTCACGTTTCATAGAAAGGAAGAAGCATACGGGATAATTTAAATCTTCTTAAAAATCCAGAAAAAGAAGACGAGGTACAAGGCATCTGCTACTGTCCTCACTGCTACTGGGACATAGCTTCCTGCTTGGAACAGCGATATGCAGATTCCGAGAGCCATGCTGCCGTTCTTCAATGTCGCGAATAATGGAAAAAGAGCAAGATCCTTCTTGCTTACACCAAACTTCTTCCCCAAGAATATCACTAGCAGCCCGAGGCCAAATGTTGAAAGGACAGCTATAATAATCAAGACAACCACTTCGCTCAGCGACGCAAGAATCCTGTCAACA
Source organism: Candidatus Nanoarchaeia archaeon (assembly GCA_041479965.1). Classification (GTDB taxonomy): domain Archaea; phylum Nanobdellota; class Nanobdellia; order Woesearchaeales; family SM23-78; genus SM23-78. Next base: position 1,151 of record JBGOZE010000077.1, read on the forward strand.
GCAAGCGCTAAGCTCATGTAAAACGTCAATCCAAATACTATATTTGCGACTTCTTTGAAATCATATTTTATGCCTAACTTTTTCTTAAGCCAATCCAGGCCTTTGGCCAGGATGAATGGGAGGAAGATGAGCATGAGAAGAATCTTCACCAATTCCCAGATATTGACCTGGCTACGAAAGAAAATCCAGATTATTGCTGGTGTGAGCACCAGGCCGAGCAGATAACATGCTGCTTCTGCCAGCAAAGCTTTTTCTGTATCAGTCTTCAAAAGGAAGGCAGCGGTTATGACTGCGATTGCCGGAGGCACTGCAGCAAGCACTATTATGCCTTGCCTGAATTCAGGGTCTGATATGAAGAAAGATGAAAGGATAAAGAATCCTGAGAGCAGAATGAAGTTTGAAGCTATGAGCCAGAGCACAGTGCTGCGATTCTCCTTTCTTAATCTGCCGATGCTGGTGCCCTGCAATGAGAGGGTCATAGAGATTATGAGTACTGGTATCAACAGGAACTTCATGCTGACTGCTGGCTTAGGGAATATGAATGCCAGCACTACGAAAATAAGCAGCAACAAAGATGAGTTCCTCAGAATGTTCATATCAGTTTCCTCGCAAACGTCAGGAACCCTGTGTGTCCGTGGTCCTTGGTGGCTGGCCTTGCTCTGAGGGCATCCACAACCCATTCACGCTCAATTACCTCGATAATCTTCTCCAGCAGAAATTCATCTGGCAATTCCTTCACAAAATCCTGGACTTGGTTGATGTTAGGAAGGTAGACAACAAGGAAACCTCCTGTTTTCATCACCTTGAGCGCTGTCTTCATCGCGTTTTTGGGCTCAGGCACATCAAGCACAAACACTTCGATATCCTTCTCTTTTATCTTCTTGTAATCATATATATCTCCTTCCTTCACCGAGATGTTATCAGCGCCTAATAACTCTACATTAGAGCGCGCAATCTCCAGGCTTCTCTGGTCCTTGTCATAGGTTATCACCTGCTTGGCTATCATGCCCATGAAACAAGCTAGAGCACCTGAGCCTGATCCTGCGTCCAGAACAACCGACTTCTTGTTGATGCCAGTATGGGCGATGATGGCGCCTATGTCCTTAAGCGTGATAATCTGGGCTCCTCTCTTGATGCGCTTGTAATGGTCCAAGAAAACAGGGTCGAGGATGATGAACTCATGGTTTCCCACAATGACCTTTGAACCTGCCTTTTTCTGCAAATCCTTCTTCTTCACAATCCCGTGCTTGGTATGGAAATCCTGTGAAGCATCCACATAGTGCTTTTCAAAGTCAGATATGACTCTTTCCCTGCCATCCACTTCAGCGGTTTTCGCTTTTTTTATTATCAATCTTGCCATTTTCAGAATTTAAGCGCAGGGAGAGACTCGAACTCTCGAATGACAGGGTTGCAGCCTGTTGCCTTAGCCGCTTGGCTACCTGCGCAATCGCTAAATCTTGCTTGAAAAAATTAAATTAGTCTTGACTTAAAGCAGACAAAAGCCTCATCTGCTTCTCTTTCATGTGAAACCCGACATATTTATAAAATTTTCTGAAAGAGGATTTTTCTATGTCAAACCGCATAGACATACTTTGAGAACCATCTTTTCTTATATTCTCTTTCTCAGCTCTGACGGGGGAGGATTTAATGCCAAAAGAAAGTAACAATCCTCTTAATTGATTCATAAAAAACAAGCCATTGCTTAATAGCACCTCGTTTTTACACATGCGAATGCTAATCTGCCATCTAGTCATGCCTGTTTTAAGGTTGGAACGACAAACATATCCTTCGCAGTCAAAAAGTCCTCTAAGGTAAGCGCCCTTTATCTCGTCGTATCCGCTCATAATCCACTCAGGAACTTGAAAAGAGGTGTTAGTTTTATTTCCTTTAGCAACTCCAACTTCATTAAGAAGCAAA
>JBGOZE010000078.1:0-2877 GCA_041479965.1 Candidatus Nanoarchaeia archaeon
CAACAACGACCTTGAGCTGTTCAGACTAAGATACAATCATTTCAGGCCGCATAGCAGCCTGAATGGTCAGTCTCCAGCTCAAAAATACCATGATTTCGCATCATTATTTTAACTGGTGACATATGTCATGACCTTATACATTATTTTCTACCACAGGACTCACTGGACATTCGCGCGTAGGGTATTTAAACTGAAAAATCTGTTTCTAGTTCCATGAACACTCTTGAGAAAGCCAAAGTCCTTGGTGATGCTGGCAAGTATGATGTCTGTGGAGGAGAGATTTGCAAGCCTCCGGAATTCACAGGCGGATTGCAGAATCTTCCTGGGATTATCAAGGCTAAGGCTCAGAACGGCCATTTCTGCTCGCTATTGAAGACTCTTTACACTAATTCCTGCAAGTATGATTGCAAGTACTGCGCCAACAGGGCGGGCAGCGGCTGCCAGAAGAAGATAACCCAGTATAATCCTCCAGAGCTAGCCAACCTGTTCATGACCTTGGTCCAAAAAAGGATTGTCACAGGGCTTTTCCTTAGCAGCGGAGTTGCTGGAGACCCTGACAAGACAACTCAGGATATGCTTGACACTGTCAAGATAATACGCCAGCGCTTTAATTTCAAGGGCTACATTCATTTCAAGGTTTTGCCCGGAACGAACTATGACTTGATAAAGCAAGCTTCAGAGCTAGCCTCAAGGATGAGCATCAACGTAGAGGCTCCTAGCAAGTCAAGGCTTAGCGAGCTGAGCAGCGTGAAGGAGATGAACACAGACATCCTGAGACGCCAGAGCTGGATATCCAGGATGAATCTGCGCAGCGGCCAGACCACTCAGATGATAGTCGGAGCCAATGATGAGACAGACCTGGAAGTCATGAAGATGGCCAAGTGGGAGTATGAGCACATGAGCCTTAGAAGAGTATATTATTCTGCATTCTCGCCAGTAAAGAACACTCCATTGGAGAATAATAAAGCAGAAGCCCAGAGCAGGGCTAACAGGCTTTACAACACAGACTGGCTCCTGAGAGTCTACAAGTACGACTTCAAACTATTCAGGGAGATTCTGGTTGATGGCATGCTGCCAGACAAAGATCCCAAGATACTGATTGCTGAGAAGACCATCACAGAACCTGTTAATATCAATGAAGCTGTCTATGAAGAACTGATAAAAGTCCCGGGCATAGGCCCAATAGCTGCTCAGAACATCGTGCAGATGCGCTCTGAAAGAAAAGAGCACAAGCTTGACACCAAAAGCCTTGCTCAGTGCGGAGTGATAATGAAGAGAGCAGCTCCGTTCGTCAAGGTGAGCGGGGAGAGGCAAATCAGATTGATGGCGTTTGCCTAGTCAGCAACCTCAAAGCTTATCATGTTGCCCTGGTTATCATAGGCTTGTATGTTCTCTGCTCTGTAAGGCATCCTGATTATCAGGTGAATCATGCCTTTCTTTGAGAATGACTGAAGATCAGCCCTGCTGGGATGATTGCTAGACCCTGGGTGGCTGTGGACGCTTCCGACAAAATTGCTGGCCACCGGAGGGTTGAACTTATACACTGTGTATGATGGATTAGCTATATACTCCTGGTAGAACAGCCCATGAACCCTCAGGACTTTCTTGCTTATTCTGCCCTCGAGAAAAGCTATGAATTCTTTAGGAAGAGTCTGCTCTGCAAGCTCAACAATATTATCAATTACTTCCTTATCTATTATTACTCTTTCGAACTCAAACCTGTCAAGCTCGAACAAGCGCTTGAGCCAACTGACTACTTTTTTACCAAAGGTCATATTAATCAAATCTAAGAATAAAGTTTATATTAATATAACTATCCCTTCTATAATAAAATGACTTATTACGACGACATCTCAAAAGGCTATGACGAGCTGCACAAGGAAGAGCAGTTGAAGAAAGTGCAGATAATCCTTAACAAGCTAAAGCTGAAGAGAACACACAAACTGCTTGACGTTGGCTGTGGAACAGGATTGTACCTTGATATGTTCAAGTGCAAAGTAACTGGCGTTGACCCAGCACCTAAGCTGATAAAAAAATATGAGGGCAAGCACAAGATTATCTTGGCCAGGGCAGAAGAACTGCCTTTCCCTGATAACAGCTTTGATATAGTGACTAGCATAACAGCAATCCAGAACTTTGAGGATGTTGAAAAAGGATTATTAGAGATAAACCGCGTTGGGAAAAAGAGATTTATTCTCAGTGCACTAAAGAGAAGCAATAAGATTAGCCTGATTGAGAAGCTGATTAACCAGCTATTCATTGTTGACGAAAAAATAGAAGAGGACAAAGACATTATTTTCTTCTGCAGAAAAAAATAAATCTGTTTTCTCGGGGAAAAATGGGGTTGCGAAGACATTCAGAAAAACTAAAGTTTTTCTGGGTGAAAAACCAGTTTTTCATTTGAACTCCGATTACGCGGCCCCGAACCGCGGGTGATAACCAAGTTACACTACAACCCCAACAGATTTTAAGAAAATCTGGTAAAACTATTAGTGCAGGACATAAACTTCGTTTAGTCCTGCTCCATACACGGGATTACGGATGGACTCTGCGGGATTTGCATCAAAACAAAGTTTTGGGCAAACCAAAATCTCTGCTTTTGTTTTTGAACCCGCGGCCCCCACGTTGCGAACGTGGTGCTCTTTCCCGCAACTAGGAAAACTCAAAAGGGTTTCCTTTTGTTGTACCGAACTGAGCTAAGAGCCCATTAGGAAGGGAATAAACTGGCCTATTTTAAATCTTTTTGCTATTCGTTAAGTGTATAAGGTCATGACATATGTCACCAGTTAAAATAATGATGCGAAATCATGGTATTTTTGAGCTGGAGACTGACCATTCAGGCTGCTATGCGGCCTGAAATGATTGTATCTTAGTCTG
>JBGOZE010000079.1:0-2803 GCA_041479965.1 Candidatus Nanoarchaeia archaeon
ATCAGCCCTGAAAATATTAGCAGATACTGTCTTGGTTAGCGGGCTTGCTCCTGGGTCGAAGATGATGTTGACGCTGATAGGGTTGTTGCAGTCAGAATCATTAGCCCAGCCTATTGAACGGTTACAAGTGGCAGTCTCAAAGATGCCGTTAGGAGGCATGTCGCCGCAGTTAGGGTCTGGGAAGAAGCAGCCAGCTTCCCTGCAAATGCCTGCTTGGTAATCCTCAGGGCAGACACTGTCGTTGACGCCGCAATTGTAGTTGATGCCGCAGATAGTGACTCCGTGAGCAGGATGGCCAGGAGGGCAAGCAGCCAAGGCGAGATATACACCTAATACTAGGAAGACTACTACACTCACCCAGAAATAACCCCTTTTTTCCATCCTCTCAAACTGCTTTTGTTTCCTAATATATAAAGATTTCTGAAAACTTGCGGTTTTCAGAACAAGCAAATCGTATATTTGCTTTTTTTGATAAAGCACACATACCTAGTTGCGCACTGGACAGGCAGAACTAGAGTTCTGAGCCCACTATCCTTCAGGCACTGGACATCTTCGCGTAAGGCTTATAAGCAAGAACCTGATGCTTTGTGATTAACTTGTTGCATTCCAAAAATCATATAAATCCTGGTAAGATACCTATTAAGATGAAATTTCTCAAGGACGGCTCAATAAGCATGGATAAGGAATTGAACAAGCTTGACAAGTTCGTGCTTGATTTTATAAGCGTCCTGAAAAAACATACTGAATATGCCATCATAAGCGGCTATGTGTCAATACTCTTTGGAAGGTCAAGGGCGACCGAGGATATTGACCTTATTGTTCTGCGAATGGAAAAAAAAGCTTTCTTGGCATTATTTAAGGATTTGAGCAGGCGATTTGAGTGCCTTAACTCCTCAAAACCAGAAGAGCTTTACTGTGATTACCTGTGCCAAAACACAGCTATTCGCTTCTCATATAAAGGCAAGCCAATACCTAACATGGAATTAAAGTTTGCAAAGACAGAAATTGACTATGGGACCATAAAGCAAAGGCTTTGCGTGAAGATGGGAAAAAAAGAATTATTCATCTCTCCAATCGAGCTCCAGATTGCCTTTAAGAAGATTGTCTTGGGATCTGACAAAGACATTGAGGATGCAGAGCACTTAAAGACTGTTTTTGAAAAACATTTAAATATGCATAAATTAAAAGAGTACGAGAGGCTCCTGAAAAGATGAAAGAATGGTTTGACAAAGAACAAAACAGGAAGGAAAGGCTTGAATTCGTCAGATACTGGGCTAAATACGTGAGGGAGCACTCTGACAAGGAATGGTCAAGACAGCAGAAAGTGATAATTGATTCTCAGATGTGAACCACAAGATTTTTAGCATGAAAAAGTTTTAACAGTTATCTTTTGCGCTTTTTATTTTTGTACTCAAGATTTTTTTTCTTAGCTTCTGTTAGGCTGAGAAAATTATCTGCTGATACTATTGATTTTCCTGTCTTCTGCTCAATCTCTTTTCTAGTGTTGCTTGCTATCTGGCCGCCCTCCATGGCCGACTCCTCGCATTCATCAAATCCTTTCGCGTCCTTGGCAATTGTTATATCTGTAGTTGCTTTTTCTCCAACCATGGTAAGGATGATTTCCCAGTCAGTCATGTGGTCTCTTAAGTTCTGGTTCGGTTTTTCCAAGCCTTTGAACTCCTTGTACTCCTGAACCGTCTTGCCAAAAGTTGCCTTGCTAATTTCATTGGTTAGGATGGCGAACTCTTTCTCTTCAGTCACGCCGCGGTTCTGCCATTCGCCAGTAAGCTCCTGCCTTATAGCAATACCGCGCATGCGCTTCTCAATCCAATCCGCAGGATAGCCCTTGAGCTCATAATAAGCCCTGGCGCGATCCTGAGCAAGCTCAGGGTTCTCAATCTCCTGTATGCGCTCGTAACCCACCTTAGCTAGCCACTGCTTGAAAGGCTCTGCCTTCTTTGAAGGGATTGACTGAATAAGCCTGAACAGAGTTTTTGTGTTAGCGCAATCAGTAAACCTGTATTTGCCATCATTTGCCAACAATTTGAAAGGGTTACAATTTGTAACCGTTTGATCAGAACCCTCTTTTAATAGCCTGTGCTTAAGCACTTTCCAATAAGTGCGGGCATCCTCGCTGTCAATCAAGGCATCTATGATATCCACTACAGAGAACCACCATTCTTCATCATGCCAAATCCTTCTTATCTTCTTATCCTGGAAAACCACGAGAGCCTTGTCCTTATCCATAATCAGAATAGAAATGGGGCACTTATTTATATATCCTACGCCAACATGTCCAGTGCAACGAGACTATTTTGCAGCAATCCCAGAAAAAAACAATATTTTTATATATGACTGATGATAAAGAGTAGATAAGATTGCATAATACCATGATTTTCATACTGAGGTGAGGCATTGACGATGACAAAATGTTGTTTTTTTACAATCATGCTGCTAGGAATGATTATTCTATTCTCGACATTAATAATGGCTGCTAATCCTTGTGATTGTGATAGCCCAGGTGCAGACCCTCTTTGCTTGGGTAATACGTTCTGCGACGCATATCAGCTTTACCCTGGCTCTTCCTGTAATCCTGGAGAATTTATGAGCTTGTGCATCTCGTGTAGAAATCAAGGCCAGACTTGCTCAATGACTTGGTACGGCGGAGATGATTGCTGTTCTTTGAACTGCACAGGCATTGTAGCAGGAACAGGCCGTTGCTGCCCTGACAAATGGACTTGGAGCGGAGGCGTTTGCCAACCGCCTATCATGAATCCTTGCGAAGGAAACGGGACTAGCGTAG
>JBGOZE010000080.1:0-2664 GCA_041479965.1 Candidatus Nanoarchaeia archaeon
AAAGAATTCAAATATAAAAATTAATCGGAGCAGAGCTCCGGGGTATTAAACCCAAATAGGAATAAACAAAAACTATTTATACGAGCCAATGAAGCATAAATTGAATCTGAAATGAAAAGCGAAACCATCATCATAAGCGTCGGCGGAAGCTTGATTTGCCCTGACGGCGTCAACATCAATTTCTTAAAGAAATTCAAGGAGATAATCATGCATCATGTAGAGAAGGGCATGCGCTTCGTCCTAATCACAGGAGGAGGCAAGATATGCAGGGACTACCAGTCTGCTGCAAAGCACCTTGGGAAGCTGAGTGATGAAGACCTGGACTGGCTGGGAATAGACGCCACAAGGCTTAATGCTCATCTGTTCAAGGCCATCTTCAAGCAGCACGTCTACCCGAAAGTCATCACGGACCCAACGATAAAGATAAAGTTCACTCAGAAGATGCTCATAGCAGCTGGTTGGAAGCCTGGTTGTAGCACAGACTATGTTGCTGTCCTGCTTGCCAAGCAGTTCAAGGTCAAGAAGATAATAAATCTGACCAACATCCACTTTGTCTATGACAAGGACCCTTACAGGTTCGGTGATGCAAGACCTTTCAAGGATATGAAATGGAAGGAATACAGGAAATTAGTAGGGGATGAATGGAATCCAGGGCTTAATGCCCCATTCGACCCTGTGGCTAGCAAGGAAGCTGAGAAAAATAAGATGAAAGTCTACATTGTCAACGGCTTAACCATTGAGAACCTAAACCAGGTAATAGAAGGAAAGGAGTTTGTGGGGACGACAATTTCCTAACTAGACCAATAACCATTTCGTAGTAGTTATCAAAAGAAAGTTTTATAAATTATCTTCTTTTTCTAAGATGTGTAAATGGGTCTGGAGAGTAAAATCAAGAAGAGATTAGAAAGCGTTCTCGCATTGCCAGAGCCTCCAAGATTTGTCAAAGTGGCAAAGATAGGAGAAAGGCACGAATACAGCATAGTCTACCGCACATTGAAGCATACTATCGAGGGATTCCCTGCCAATGATTTTTCTATAGAAGCCTACGCCCTGATAAATAAAAAGCCAGTATGCATGGGCGAATACCTCGCACATGAAGACTCTGACCATTCGTATGAAAAAGATATCAGTGATTTCCTCGACCTGAAACAGATAATCCCAGAATCGCCTTTGCCAAAACTATACTGGTCCTCTGTAAAGGTTAAGAAAGAAATGCAGGGCAAAGGATTGGGAGGAATCCTCCTGAATGAGCTGGTAGAGGAGTTCCAAAGGATCCGTGCAATCCACATAGCATCGTTCACAGAGGACGGCCTTAAGTGTATCAAGAAAAAATTCCTTGATAAAGACTATCAGTTTCTCAGAATCATAAAAGAAGTGCCTGAAAAATACCGAGACGTGTCAGGCTGGATGTTCAAGGATTACAGGCAGGAGAAGAAATAGGAAAACATCTCAACTGCCAGTGGTTCTCGCCTATCAAATATCAATAATCTTCCCTCTCTTGCCGACGTTTATCACGCGCGTCTTGCCTATCTTTTCCTCTAGGCCTTCTGCTTCGTGGACGTGGCTGCACAGCAGTATGTCTGGCTGGAACTTGTCTATCGCTCTCCTCACTCCTGTGCTTCCTGGGAAGAACTGGGTGAATTTCTCCATTTTAGTGCCAGAAGGATGCACATGCGTCACCATTATCTTCTTGTCAAGGTACTTGATATGGTCAAATCCTTTCTTCAATAGGTCATATATCTCTTTCTCAGAAAGCTGGTTTATCCCGATGTTGGCTCCTCCTGCCCCGAAGATTCCTATGTCCTTGTACTTGACGCTGTAGCCGTGGATGTTCTTGACTCCGTAAACCTCAGCCAGAAAATCTGCTGTTGCCACAGTCTCATGGTTGCCAGGGATTAACAGCACTTTAAGGTTTCTCTTCTTGAAAGGACCGATTATGTTGTCTGTGCTCCTCTCCGCAAAGGTCAGGTCTCCGCACAGCACCACCAAGTCAGCGTGCTTTTCCTTTGCCTCTTCTGCTAATTTCTCAGCTAGCCTAGTATCTCCGTGGATGTCTCCTGCGCTGAAAATCCTTAGCTTGTCCTTTTCTTTCTTTGCGGTCATTTTATATCAGAACGTGTTAACAGGTTTAAAAACTTATTGCGCCTCAACGCCGGCGAGGCTTATCATCTCTCTTTTACTTCAATCTTTTCTTTGGCCAGGTTGACAATGGTAGAAGGCCTGCCTTTAATCTCTCCGTCATAAACAATGAAGTCCACTTTTTTCTTTATCTCTGACGAAAGGTCGTCAAGGCTGGTCATGAAATCCTCTCCTTTGATGTTGGCGCTCGTTGTTATGACAGGCACCTTCATCCTCTTGATGTGATTGTAGAACCAATGATTAGGAATCCTTATGCCTACTGTGCTATCCTCAGGGTTGACATTGTGGGCAAAGAACTGCTTCTTCACCCTCAGTATGAGAGTGTAGGGCCCAGGCAGCTTATCAACCCATTCGCTCGTCTTCTCATCAGTCTCACAGAACTCATATATCATGTTCTTGTTAGGAATAATAATGGAGAACGGCAGGTCAAGGTTCTTCTTCATATCCCTGATCTTAGCCACTAGCTCTGGCTTGTTAGCGTCGCAGCCAATTCCGTAGATAGTGTCAGTAGGGTAGATGAACACT
>JBGOZE010000081.1:0-2647 GCA_041479965.1 Candidatus Nanoarchaeia archaeon
ATCAATATCCTGATATCATGTAGCTATTTTCTCATAAATCCATTGGCGGCCTTGAGGATTTTATTACGGCTATGAACATCAGTTGCACAAAGCCCACTAAGCCTGCGCCTACAAGCAGGAATGGCAGTGGCATGGAAAATCCTATAAAAGTAGCCAACACTATCAATACAGTTGTGCCTAGGCTTGGCACTATGACTGCCATCATCATGTAGAACATGGCCAATGGGTTGAGTTTTCTTCCGTACTCCTTGACTGCTATCTGCTGCTGGCGGACTATCTGGTCTATGACTGCGTTAAGGCTGTCAGCCACGTCTGCTCCTGTCCTCATAGAGTTGAGGACTTGCCACATAAGCTTCCTGAGCTCAGGCGAAGGCGTAGTTGTTATGGATTCGTTGAGGGCTTCTTCCATAGTTGTCCCCAAGTTGACTTTCTCCACCACCTCGTCAAAGAACTGGCCCACCACCTCGTAGTTCTTGCTGAGGTTGATGAATGCGTTGTAAAGAGGCACTCCAGATTGCAGCTCGATTATCAGGAATCTTCCTGCGAATATGACTTCCTGGTTGATCCTTTTTTTTATCTTCTCTATCTTAACATCCACGAATCTTAGAAAGTAGGAGAAGACAAAGATGAATATTAATGGGAAGAATAGGAAGAGCACGGGCTTTTTGACAAAGGCGAATGCTATGATGAGCAAGCCGAAGCTGAGAAAGACTGCTGTGCTGATGGTTTTCTTGACATAATGCTCAGGGTCATCATCAAGCCTTGCCTGGATCAGCTTAAGCTTCAGGTTAGGCATCTGCCGGGAAAGTAATTTTGATAGGCTCGCCATAATCTAACACACCCTCCTCTTTGAAACCTTAATAAAATCTCAGTGAAACACTGTTGATTAATCCTCTAATCTCTTGTTGGCGTGGACAAATTTCATCATGTTGTCCTTGTCAGTGTAGTACTCTGCTACTATCCTTCCAACATCATCAACGTCCACGATGTTGTTCTTGACTAGGTAGTTCAGCACTAATTCCTTTTCCTGCAAGTCCCTGTGCAGCTCTGCGTCGCTCATCCCTGTGTAGAGCTTGAGGCTTTGGAACAATGACTTGGAAGGGTTCTTCTTGACGAGTCTGTCTTTTTTCTGGTTGTACTGCATGAGCACATTGCTCGTGGCGTCATCAAGTATCTCTGCTATCTGGAAAGTCCTTCTCATTCCTGTCCTCCTGTTCCTGAACTGCACAATTATCAGGCTTATAGCAGGAAGCAAAATCTTAGGGACATCGATTGGCGGGTTGGTAAGCCTGTCAATGGTCTGCTCTGCGTTGTTGGCGTGGAAAGTAGCATATACTGAGTGGCCTGTGTGGATGGCTTCAAACAAGGTCTCTGCTTCCCTCTTCCTCCTAACTTCTCCGACGATAATCCTGTCAGGCCTCATCCTCAGGCTGTTAACCAGCAAGTCTTCCATGGAGATCTCTCCCTTGCCTTCAGCATTGGGAAGCCTGGTGTTCATGGGAACCCAGTGCAGGTACTTGGGAAGCCTTATTTCCCTGGTGTCCTCGATGCTGATGATTCTCTGGTTTGGAGGGAAGAAGTCTGCGAAGCAGTTCAGCGCAGAGGTCTTTCCGCTGGCTGTTCCTCCTGCTATTATCGCGCTCATCTCATACTGCATAGCCATCCAGATGATGGCTGCTGCCTCAACGGAGATGGTCTTGCCTATGAGGAACCTGGTGATAGTCCAGGGATCTCTAGCGAATTTTCTGAAAGTCAAGGTGTTGCCGCAGGTACTTATGGGCAGCAAGGTCGCGTTTACTCTGTCACCTTCCTCGAGGTGGGCGTCAAGCAAGGGCTCAAGCACTGTAATCTGCCTACCGACTTTTCTTCCTATGATGCTGGCATAGTGCCTGGTCTGCTCCTCATCCCTGACAAATACATTGGTCTTGAGCCATCCGTACTTCCTGTGATAAACCCATATTGGCTCTGATGCGTCATTAACAACTACCTCTTCCAGTTGGTGGTCATTCATAAGGAACTCTATCATGCCAAGGCCGAGGCTCTTGGTGAGAAGATAGCTAGTCAAGAAGCCTTTGTTCTCCTCGTCAAGGTCAGGGAAGTACTTGTTGATTAGGTCAGAGATAGTCTCTGCGAACCGGCTTTCTATGAGCTTGGACCTCTTGAAATCGGTGATGTCCACAATCTCGAGGCTGACTGCCTTGATAAGCTCCTGCCTGATCCTCTCGAGCATGAACTCTGTTGTCTTTGAGATGCTGGAGATGCTGAGCTCATAGATAGGGACGAATTCTCCTTTCTTCCTGCTTATGGTTACCTTTACAGGAACATCCTTGGCTTTGTATTCATAGGAATCAATGAGCCTGTCAGAACCAGAGCCATTCTCTTCCTTATGGCTTTTTTCCTCTTTTTCAGAATGATTATGCTTATGTTCCAATCTCACCCACCTCTTTTTATGAACAAAAATATACTTGAAGCTACTTAAGAATTTGTTATGATTAAGAATATATAAATCTTACTATAACTCACGATATTGTATAAGGTCATGACATATGTCACCAGTTAAAATAATGATGCGAAATCATGGTATTTTTGAGCTGGAGACTGACCATTCAGGCTGCTATGCGGCCTGAAATGATTGTATCTTAGTCTG
>JBGOZE010000082.1:0-2637 GCA_041479965.1 Candidatus Nanoarchaeia archaeon
GACTTCAACACCAAGGTCAGAGTATTCCCGACCAACGTCGTGGCTGGCATGTTCGGATTTGAGAAGAGGACTTTCTTCCAGGCCCAGGAAGGGACAGAGAATGCTCCTGGTGTGCAGTTCTAAATTTTTTTTATTTATTCTTTTTTATCTTTGAGTGCTTTAGGTAGTGAAGCTGCGCTCACAGCCTTGTACGAGGAATTAGAATAATTTCGCAACCTTTATTAACTTCTTAGATAATTCTTTCATCAATGGTGTCAGATGAAGATTTCGAGAGCATGAGCCCTGAGGAGATGGCAGAGTATCAGAGGAAGAGCTGCGTCTTCTGCAAGATAATTGCTGGCGAGATTCCCAGCAGGAAAGTGTATGAGGACGACAAGATCATAAGTATTCTTGACATCAATCCTGCCACCAAAGGCCATTTGTTGCTCATGACCAAGGAGCACTACCCTATCCTTCCAGTCATTCCCTTGGACACAGCATCGCAAATGTTCAGGATTACCAAGCAGCTTACTAAAGCCTTGAAGCAGGCCATGGTCACTGGCAAGGCAACTGTGTTCATCGCTAACGGAGCAATTGCTGGCCAGCAAAGCCCTCACTTCTTGTACCATTTAATCCCCAGGGAAGATAATGATGGCTTGGACAACTTCAATGTTCCTCAGAAGGATTTCAGCGAGCAGGAAGTCCAACAATACCTTGCTCCTCTCAAGGGCAAGATTGGCTTGATGATGAGAGAGTTAAAGACTAGGAGGAAGGTCGGAGCAGATGATATTAAAATGGCAGGAATCCAACCTCAACCAACATCAGTTTCACCAGCCACAACAACTCAAACAGCCCCGTCAGCTCTCGCACCGCAGATGCCTGCACTGGTTTCAATAACGGCAAATGCATCATCAATAGACCTGGCTAAGTTCATAGAGGAAAATCCTGCTGTCAAGGATTTCATAATCAATAGTCCTGAAGGCTTCAAGAAAGAGCTTGAGGCTAATCCTGATATCAATAGGCTTTTCGCAGGCATCAATATCAATAAGCTGTCAGAAGCCTTGAAGCAACTGAAAAAGCATTAGGAATAAAAAGGAAAAGGCAGAAACAAAGAATAAAATGACTTGCATCGTGTGTGACAAGATAAAGGAGAAGAAGGCTTTGATTGTGTATGAAGATGATAGCATCATCGCTATCCTTCCGACCAAGCCAGCTGTGCCTGGCCACATCAAGATAATGCCTAAGGAGCACGCATCCAAGCTTGAAGAGCTGAGCGATGATGTTGTTGAGGAATTGTTCTTTGTCGCTAATTATTCTTCTGCAGCTGTGTTTGAAGCCTTGAAAGCCCAGGGCACTAACGTCATACTTAATGAGGGTGATGCTCACCTAGTCATGGATGTCATCCCGAGAAAAGAGAATGATGGGTTGAGCTTCACCTGGAAGCCCAAGCAGTTGAGCCCTACTGAGATGGATGAAGCCAATGCTAGGATCAAGGATAAGGCTTTTACTGTCGGCAAGTCAGAGAAAAAAGAAGATCCTAAGCCAGCATCTCCTACTGGGCCCGCAACCATTGTAGTCCCTGGCATTTCCCAGCCTGTTCTTCCTGCTTCGCAGGACAAGAAGGATGAAGTGATCAAGATTCCGAAAGAAGACAAGATTAATTATCTTATCAAGCACTTGCAGAAGATTCCTTAAACAGAATTTTCTTTAGAACCAGCCTCAGAGCCTTCTTTTATTCCTTCAAGCCTTGTCCTGATGAAATAATGATATACTGTCGAGTCTTCTACCTGGCTCATATTTCTGTCGAAAGATTCCTTTTCCTCAGGGCTGACCTTCTTCTTGATGTTAGAGTCGTAGAAAAGCTTGGCCAGATTATAGAATGATAAAGTCTTGCCCACGTCGTATTTGCCGTTCTTGGCGAACACAATCCCTTCCATGGAGTCTCTGCCTTCAGTTATGTTCTCCTTTATCTTTTTAACCTCAGGATCAGAGAACAGATTATATAAGATTGCTAAGAACTCAATGGATTCATGATGGTAATTCTTTATAACATAGTCAGCAATATCCTTGACATATTCAAGTGCAGGAGTCCTGAACTCCTTTATGAGCTCATCAATCTCAGCAGCTGTGAACTTGCTGTCAAAGTGCTCTACCAATCTCTCCAGTTTCTTCTTGTTGTGACGCTCTTCTATGACCTTGGTTACAAATGACATACTCAAAGCTAGCATCAGAGCCTATTCTTAAATCTTTTGTTTTTTGAACACTAGCGAGTAGTAGCTAAATCCTAGCTGAGAAGCAGCGACAGCCAGTTGCCAAGGGCAAAAGTCAGGACATAAGCAATCAGGAAACTAGGAATGAAAGGTATGCCTACCTTGACGATAGCTTCTTTTATCCTGTTTTTCTTGAGAATGGCCAGCTCATCCAGGGTAAGCCCGATCTTAGAAGCTTTAACAATAACTTTCTTGCCTTTCATCACATTCTCAGCCAGCCAGTCTCCCTCTGTTAGCTTGCCAAATTTCACCTTCTTTATCATGCAAGTCTTCTCGACAGTGCTTATGAAAATCCAGAAATAAAAGAAGAGGAAGAGGCTCAAGGCAAATGCAAAGGCGATGATGGATTCCATGCTCCTGGTTAATATGAGAAAAAAGAATGCTCCTA